>NZ_JAOEEE010000020.1:0-82916 GCF_029837675.1 Pseudomonas sp. GD04015
GGCGATGCCGCCCCATCTATCCATTTCGATCAATCAGGAAACAGCCATGTCGGAATCAAGGGACTATCTGGAGATGACCTTCCGCTCGATCCAGTGCTTCAGCGATGACGGGCGCCTGGATGCCCAGGAGCTGAAGGCGCTGCTGGAGATCGCCGAGCGCGACGGGGTGATCGACGATAACGAGGTCCGGGTGCTGCGCAAGATCATCGCGCAGGTCCGGCCGGAGGAAATCGACGCGGCGCTGCGCGACAAGATCGCCAAGGTCGAGAAGAAGATCGGCGGGTAGCGCGCGGGGTGGGCAGGCCCACAGCATGTCCACCCATCGCCTAGGGCCCGAATACGCAGATCCAGGAAGAGCACGATGTCGGACGCACATACACAGGACGTATTGGACAAGGCCGTCGCCGAAGGCGGCGCCTACGAGGTGCTGCACAAGCGTCTGGAGGACCAGGGCCAGCGCCTGCGGCAGACCGCCGAGCAACTCAACCGGCAGCGCCTGGAGGAGTTCGGCAGCAGCCAGATGGAGGTGATCGGCCGGGTCCGCATCCGCACCGAGAACAACTGCATCGCCCGCGACATCGTCCAGGTCGGCGACTGCCTGCTGTTCGGCTACAACGTGTTCATCGGCCTGAAGAAGGAGACCGGCGTCGCCGACGTGTTTTCCCTCTACCGGCTGGTGGGCGAGGGCGATGCCTACGAGGCCGAGCCGGTGCCGCTGGAAGGCACCTTCCTGGCCGCGCCCGGCTTCGTCAACGACTTCAACGAGCTGTACAGCTACTACAAGAATACCCGCCTGCTGCAGCTCGCCATCCGCGACGGCAAGCTGCTGGCGAGCTTCCAGATCGGCGAGCGGATCACCGACATCCGCGTGTTCCGCTGGTCGATCTCCCTCGACGGCAAGGACGTCCGCTACATCGACAACCGCGGCGAGCGCGATATCGCGCTGCCGGCGCCGTTCGACTTCGAGTGGTCCCGGGCCACCCGCGAGATGGTGGTGGAAGGCCGCCATCCGCACCTGAACATCCTCGACACCCTGTTCGTCGAGACCATCGGCGGCGACCTCACCATCAAGGTGGAGAACAACACCGAGGACGGCCTGGGCATCTACCGCGAAGAGGTGATGGACAAGACCCAGTCGCTGGACGACGCCCAGGTCGAGTTCGCCCGCCTGGGCAGCCTGGTGCTGCTCAAGGTGCTGCCGTACCGCGAGGAGCGCTGGCGCTACCTGGTGTACAACGGCCTCACCGGCAAGGTGGAGCGCATCGACGCCATCGGCCAGGCCTGCGTCCAGCTGCCGGAAGACCACGGCATCATCTTCCCCGGCGGCTACTACCTGCAGAACGGCGAGTACAAGACCTTCGAGCAGTCCATGGCCGGCATGCGCTTCAAGCGCGCCGTGCGCTCGCCCAACGGCGAGGACGTGCAGTACATCTTCTACCACCCGGAAGAAGGCCGCTCGGTACTGCTCACCTACAACATGATCAACCGCCAACTGCAGAACCCGATCTTCGGCCACGGCTACGCGCGCCTGGAGGACGGGCGCACGGTGATCTTCTCCGCCGAAGGCGAGGAGCCGACCCGCATCCACCCCATGCAGATCTGGCAGACGCCGTTCTGCAGCGACGAATTCGCCGCCCGCCAGCCGGCGCGCAGCGGCTTTCTCGGCAAGATCGGCAACGCCGAGCTGGTGCGCGGCATCTCCGACCTCTACGACCTGTGCCGCGAGATCGACGCGCCCTCGGTGTCGGTGCAGCGCTACAGCCTGCTGTGCCAGAACACCCGCCGCCTGTTCGACACCTACCACTGGCTGGCCAGCGAGCAGCTGGCCGGGCTGGCCCCGTTGCTGCGCGAGATCGCCGCCACCGCCGAGCTGGTGCTGGACGAGTACGAGAAGGTCGAGAGCATCCGCAAGCAGTCGGCCCAGGCCATGGTCGACGCCGAGAGCCGCCACAAGACGCTGCTCGATAGCCTGCTGCCGGACAGCTGGGACCAGGCGCAGAGCTTCGTCGACGCCCTCAACGGCATCACCGCCCAGCGCGGCCTGCTGCTGACCATCCGCGAATACCGCTACATCGACCTGGAACGCCTGGACGCCATGGAGGCCGAGCTGCTGGCCGCCCAGGAGCGCATCTCGGCGGCCACCGCCAGCTTCCTCGCCGACGACAGCGCCCTGCAGCCCTTCGTGGTGCGCCTGCAGGGCCTCGACGAGCAGGCGCAGAAGGCCGAGACCGTGGCACAGCTGGCCGAGCCGATGGCCGCCCTGCAGACCATGGCCGCCGACCTGGACATGCTGTCCGGCCTGATGGCCGGGCTGAAGATCGAGGACGCCACCCAGCGCACCCGCATCGTCGAATCCATCTCCGAGATCTACGCCCGCCTGAACCAGGCCAGGGCGCGCGCCGAGCAGCGCCGCAAGGGCCTGGGTTCGAGCGAGACGGTGGCGCAGTTCGGCGCCCAGTTCAAACTGTTCAGCCAGGGCATCACCAACGCCCTCGGCCAGGCCCAGGACCCGGAGCGCTGCGACGAGCAGCTGGCCCGCCTGCTGGTGCAGCTGGAGGAACTGGAGAGCCAGTTCGGCGACCAGGAGCAGTTCCTCGGCGACATCATGGCCAAGCGCGAGGAACTGCTGGAGACCTTCGAGGCGCACAAGCAGGCGCTGCTCGACGAGCGCCAGCGCAAGGCCCAGGGCGTGCTCGACGCCGCCCGGCGCATCCTCGACAGCCTGGGCCGGCGCACCGCCCGGTTCACCCAGGCCGAGGAACTCAACGCCTTCTTCGCTGCCGACCCGCTGATCCTCAAGCTGCGCGAGATGACCGAGCGCCTGCGCGAGCTGAAGGACAGCGTCAAGGCCGACGACATCGAGGCGCGCCTCAAGGGTGCCCGCGACCAGGCGGTGCGTGCCCTGCGCGACAAGAGCGAACTGTTCGAGGCGGGCGGCAACGTCATCAAGCTCGGCCCGCGCCACCGCTTCAGCGTCAACACCCAGGAGCTGGACCTGACCCTGCTGCCGCGCGGCGACCAACTCTACCTGCACCTGACCGGCACCGACTTCCTCGAACCGCTGGAGAACCCCGAACTGGAGGCGCTCAAGCCGTTCTGGCAGGTGGCGCTGGAGTCCGAATCCGAGCAGCTGTACCGCGCCGAGTATCTGGCCGGCGAGGTGCTGGCCGCCGCCGACGAGGGCCGCGAGGGGCTGAGCCTGGAGCGTCTCAAGCCGCTGCTGGCGCAGCCGGACGAGCTGGCCAGGCTGATCCGCGACTTCGCCGCGCCGCGCTACAAGGAAGGCTACGAGAAGGGCATCCACGACCACGACGCTGCCGTCATCCTCGCCCAGTTGCTGCCCCTGCGCGACAGTGCCGGCTTGCTGCGCTACGGCGCCGAGGCGCGCGCGCTGGGCTGCCTGTTCTGGGACCTGCGCCGGGACACCGACGGGGCCGCCCAGTGGCCGGAGCGGGCGCGCACCAGCCGCCATATCCAGCAGCTGTTCGGCGGCCGCGACGGGTTGCAGCAGTTGCAGGAGGAGATCGCCGAGGCGCTGCATGCCTTCCTCGCCGAACAGCCGCTGGGGCTGGACGAGGCGGTGGTGGGCGAGGCCGCCGAATACCTGGTGCAGGAGCTGGCCGCCGAGCGCGTCGAGTTCGTCTTCAGCAAATACGCCAGGCAGCTGCAGGGAGGTCTCAAGCTGCGCCTGCAGGGCGCGCGCATGTGGGACGACTACCAGCAGGCCCTGGAACGCCTGGACGGTCGGCCGGCGGCGCAGTGGGCGCTGGCCGGCAACTGGCTGCGCGGCCTGTGCGCCCAGGACGAGTTCGCACCGCTGGCCGGCTACGTGGCCGAGGCGGTGGCGCTGTCGCTGCTGGGGGAGGGTTTCCCCGGCCGCGTCACCGAGGTGGACCTGCGCTTCACCGTCACCGACCTGATGGGCGAGCACCCGCGGATCCACGAGCGTCAGTTGGTGCTGGCGGTGGACGACCTGTTCGCCCGCCTGCGCAGCCACCGCGAGGCGTTCCTGCCCGGCCTGCAGCGCTACCAGGCGCTACGCCAGGAAGTGATCGCCCGCGAGCGCGAGGCGCTGCGCCTGTCCGAGTTCAAGGCCAGGCCGCTCAGCTCCTTCGTGCGCAACAAGCTGATCAACGACGTGTACCTGGGCTTCATCGGCGACAACCTGGCCAAGCAGATGGGCACCGCCGGGGAGAACAAGCGTACCGACCTGATGGGCCTGCTGATGCTCATCTCGCCGCCCGGCTACGGCAAGACCACCCTGATGGAGTACGTCGCCCACCGCCTGGGCCTGATCTTCATGAAGATCAACGGCCCGGCCCTGGGCCACGAGGTGCGCTCCATCGATCCGGCCCAGGCGCCGGACGCCACTTCGCGCCAGGAGCTGGAGAAGCTCAACCTGGCGCTGGAAATGGGCAACAACGTGATGCTGTATGTCGACGACATCCAGCACACTCACCCGGAGTTCCTGCAGAAGTTCATCTCGCTGTGCGACGGCACCCGGCGCATCGAGGGCGTATGGAAGGGCCGCACCCGGACCTACGACATGCGCGGCAAGAAGTTCTGCGTGATCATGTCCGGCAACCCGTACACCGAGTCCGGCGATGTCTTCAAGATCCCCGACATGCTCGCCAACCGCGCCGACATCTATAACCTCGGCGACACCCTGGGCGGTATGCAGGAAGCCTTCTCCCTGTCGTACATCGAGAACGGCTTGACCTCCAACCCGGTGCTGGCGCCGCTGGCGACCCGCGACATGGCCGACGTCTACCGCTTCGTCGCCAAGGCCGAGGGCAAGCCGTTCTCCGCCAACGAGCTGAGCCATGGCTACAGCGGCGCGGAGATCAACGAGATCGTCAGCACCCTGCAGCGCCTGATGCAGGTGCGCGACGTGGTGGGCCGGGTCAACCAGCAGTACATCGCCAGCGCCGCCCAGGCCGACCAGTACCGCAGCGAGCCGCCGTTCAAGCTGCAGGGCAGCTACCGCAACATGAACAAGATGGCCGAGAAGATCAGCGCGGTGATGAACGACGCCGAGCTGCTGCAGCTGATCGCCGACCACTACCAGGGCGAGTCGCAGCTGCTCACCACCGGCGCCGAGGAGAACCTGCTCAAGCTGGCCGAGCTGCGTGGCAATATGACGGAAGAACAGCGTGCCCGCTGGGAGCAGATCAAGCGCGACTTCCTGCGCAACAAGGCCATGGGTGGCAGCGACAGCGACGTCGGCGCCCGCGTGGTGGCTCAGCTCAACGATCTGGTGGAAGGCATCCGTGCCCTGCAGCGCGAGCCGCAGAAGCAGCAGGAGATTCCCTGGGCCGAGCTGCTGGCCGGCCTGGAGCGGCTCGGGACCCTGCAGCCCCAGGTGGACGTGGCCGTGCAGGCGCCGCCCCAGCCCGGCGTGCAGGTGCTGCTGGAGCGGGTCGCCGAGACCCTGCAGAACAGCTTCCTGCCGCTGATGAACGCCATGGACAAGAAGATCGAGATCGACCTGCGCACCCATGGCCGCATGGGCGAGATGGCCCAACGCCTGCGCGAGCTGGGCCAGTTCCTCGGCGCGCCGCAGTCGCCGACCGAGCCGGGGCCGGAAAAGGCGTGACGGCCTGGCTGGCGCCCCGTCTGCGGCTGCTGATCGGCATCGCCGCGGCGCTGCTGGCGCTGCAACTGGTCAACGGCCTGAGCGGCCACGCCCTCAACGCCTGGGGCGTGCTGCCACGGCGGGTCGACGGCCTGCCCGGCATCCTCCTGGCGCCCTGGCTGCACGCCGGCTGGTGGCACCTGCTGAACAACCTGCCGGGCCTGATGCTGCTGGGCTGGCTGGCGCTGCTCGGTTCGCTGCGCCAGTTCCTCGCTGCCAGCGCCTTCATCATCGTCGGCAGCGGGGCGCTGGTCTGGCTGTTCGCCCGGCCGGGGCTGCACCTGGGCGCCAGCGGCTGGGTGTTCGGCCTGTGGGGCCTGCTGCTGGCGCGGGCCTGGTTCGAGCGCAGCCTGGCCAGCCTGCTGATCGCCCTGCTGGTACTGCTCTACTACGGCGGCTGGTGGCTCGGCCTGCTGCCGAGCCGGGACATCTCCTTCGAATACCACCTGTTCGGTGCCCTGTGCGGCGTGCTGTTCGCCGCCCTGACTCGGCGCCGGCGCCCGACCTGAGGATGTGGACATGGACTTCGCCCGTCTCGACCAGCAACTGCGCGACAGCCTGGTCGACCTCAAGCTGAGCAACGAGGAGCGCGACGAGCTGCGCCAGCTCGGCACCGACCTGGGCCCGGACCAGGTGCGCTACCTGCGTAACCGTGCCTTCGACCTGGTGCGCGACCTGGCGCTGACCGATCCCGCCAACGTGTTGCCGGCGCTGAAGTGGCTGGAGCAGGTGGTGCGTACTCTCGACCTGGCCGCCACGCCACCGCGCCCGGCGGTCGCCAGCGCCCACTTCAGCCCCGGCGAGGACTGCCTGCGCAAGATCCGCGAGCTGTGCCGCCAGGCGCGCGAGTCGGTGGACATCTGCGTCTACACCATCTCCGACGACCGCCTCAGCGACGAGATCGCCGCCTGCCACCGCCGGGGCGTGGCGGTGCGGGTGATCAGCGACGACGAGAAGCAGCACGACGAAGGCAGCGACGTCCTGCGCCTGATCGCCCAAGGCGTGCCGCTGCGCATCGACCACAGCCCGTTCCACATGCACCACAAGTTCGCCCTGTTCGACCGGCGCATCCTGCTCAACGGCAGCTTCAACTGGACCCGCAGCGCCAGCACCAGCAACGAGGAGAACCTGCTGGTGATCGACCATCCGCAACTGGTGGCCGACTATGCGCGGGTGTTCGAGTCGCTCTGGACGCGCTACGCCCGCTGATGGCCAGTTGATTGCTTCCTCTGGCTTCGCCGAACGGCGCCACGTAAAGTGGCGGGAATTTTGACCGTTCGTGTAGTTATCGCTTCATGCCTCTAGTGCCAGAGCGCCGTTCGCGGGTGAGCGGAGGTGCATCATGCAGCTGAACCTCGCCACCCTGGTGATGCTGGACATCTACGTACTCCTGCTGGTCAGCGTGCTGATGCTGCACGCCTGGACCCGTGGGCGCGACCGCACGCTGGGCTACCTGGCGGCGGCACTGGTGATCGGTGCCCTCGGGGCGCTGGTCGGCACCCTGCGCGGAGTGGGCATCGACTGGGTGCCCATCGTCTTCAGCAACCTGCTGGTGCTGTTCAGCGCGGCCCTGGCCTGGACCGCCCTGCGGGTGTTCACCGGGCGCTCGCCCTGTCGCTGGGGCATGCTGGCCGGCGGCGCGGTGTGGCTGCTGCTGTGCCTGGTGCCGGCCTTCCACCAGGCGCTGTCGCTGCGCATCACGCTCAGCTCCCTGCTGATGGCCGCCTATGCCGTTCTCGGCGCCTGGGAGCTGTGGCGCAGCAGGCTGCAACTGGAGGTGGACTACCGGCCGACCCTGGCCCTGGTGCTGCTCCACGCCGGTTTCTATATCGTGCGCGCCTTTCTCGACCGGGACATGCCGTTCGACCCGGAGGGGCAGAGCACCACCTTCTTCTCCCTGGTGGTGCTGGAGACGCTGCTGTACGCCATCGGCCTGGCCTTCGTCACCCTGTCGATGGTCAAGGAGCGCGCCGAGCTGCTGTACAAGAGCGCGGCGCTGCGCGACCCGCTGACCGGCATCGGCAACCGTCGCGCCTTCGTCGACGCGGCCGGCCGGCTGCTCGCCGACTGCGCGCACCTGCGTCGGCCGGCCGTGCTGCTGCTGTGCGACCTCGACCACTTCAAGAAGGTCAACGACAGCTTCGGCCACGCAGCCGGCGACCAGGCCCTGGCCGACTTCGGCCAGATCCTGATGGACCGCTCCCGCCAGCACGACATCTGCGCGCGGATCGGCGGCGAGGAGTTCGTCTGCCTGCTGGCGGGGGCCGACGCCTCCGCGGCGCTGTCCCTGGCCGAGCGGATTCGCAGCGAGTTCGCTTCTCTACCGTTCGTCGCCGCGGGCCAGCTGAGCGTCAGCATCGGCATCGCCGAGGCGGCCCAGGCCGGCTACCAGCTCGACCGCCTGCTGTCGCTGGCGGACGAGGCGCTCTACGCGGCCAAGGCGGCCGGGCGCAACCGGGTGGAGCTGTACCGGGCAGAGCCCCGGTGAGAGCCTGCCCGGAATCTGTCGCGCCCCGCTGAAATCCCCTGTGGGAGCGGCCTCGGCCGCGAAGCCTGCGCCGTTTCGCCCGCTGCGTTGCCGAACGGGGCGGATGTTTCCTCACCCAAGAGATCGTGAACAGGCTGCGGGGCGAATCGGGTAGACTTGCCGCCTTTTCGAGCCGCCGGAAGCCTGCCCATGGCCCTGCAAGCCACGCCCTACAAAGTCGAACTCAATCTCACCGACCTCGACCGCAACGTCTACGAGAACCTGCGCTTCACCGTCGCCAGGCATCCCTCGGAGACCGAGGAGCGCCTGGCCGTGCGGCTGATCGCCTACGCGCTGTGGTACCACGAGCAACTGGCCTTCGGTCGCGGCCTGTCCGACGTCGACGAGCCGGCGCTGTGGGAGAAGAGCCTGGACGACCGCGTGCTGCACTGGATCGAGGTCGGCCAGCCTGACGCCGAGCGCATCACCTGGTGCTCCCGGCGCACCGAGAAGTTCAGCCTGCTGGCCTACGGCAACCTGCGGGTATGGCAGAGCAAGGTGCTCGACGGCGTGCGCAGCCTGAAGAACATCAACGTGGTCGGTGTGGACCAGGAGGCCCTGGAGAACCTGGCCCGCGACCTGCCACGCTCGCTCAGCTGGAGCGTGATGATCAGCGACGGCCTGCTGTACGTCACCGACGAGCGCGGCCAGCACGAGATTCCCCTGGAGTGGCTGGCTGGCGAGCGCTGAGTCCTCCCCTCTCCCCCTGGGAGAGGGGCCGGGGGTGAGGAGCCACCCGGCAGCTCCGAGCCGCCCGCAATACCCTCACTCCAACCCTCTCCCAAGGGGAGAGGGGGTGGTCCTACGAATCAACAGGCTTCTTCTTTCATGCGTATCGATCTCCGCCCGCTCCCCGACACCCTGCCTGACCTGGGCAACCTGCCGCCCCTGCTGACCCGTCTCTACGCGGCCCGTGGCGTGCGCTCCGCCGAGGAACTGGACAAGGGCCTGGCGCGGCTGATCCCGTACCAGCGGCTGAAGGGCATTGATGCGGCGGTGGAACTGCTGGTGCAGGGCCTGGAGCGGCGCGAGCGCATCCTCTTCGTCGGCGACTTCGACGCCGACGGCGCCACCGCCAGCTCGGTGGGCGTGCTCGGCATGCGCATGCTCGGCGCGGCCCACGTCGACTACCTGGTGCCGAACCGCTTCGAGTACGGCTACGGCCTGACCCCGGAAATCGTCGCCGTGGCCCTGGAGCGCCGGCCCGACCTGCTGGTGACGGTGGACAACGGCATCTCCAGTGTCGACGGCGTGGCTGCGGCCAAGGCCGCCGGGCTGCGGGTGCTGGTCACCGACCACCACCTGCCGGGGCCGGAACTGCCGGCGGCCGACGCCATCGTCAACCCCAACCAGCCGGGCTGCGACTTCCCCAGCAAGTCGCTGGCCGGGGTCGGGGTAATCTTCTATGTGCTGCTGGCCCTGCGCGCGCGGCTGCGCGAGGTCGGCTGGTTCGCCCGTGCGGGCATCGCCGAGCCCAACCTGGGCGAGCTGCTCGACCTGGTCGCCCTGGGCAGCGTGGCCGACGTGGTGCCGCTGGACGCCAACAACCGCATCCTGGTCCACCAGGGCCTGGCGCGCATCCGCGCCGGCCGGGCCAGGCCGGGGCTGCGGGCGATTCTGGAAGTGGCCGGGCGCCAGCATGGGCGGATCAGTTCCACCGACCTCGGCTTCATCCTCGGCCCGCGGCTGAACGCGGCGGGACGCCTGGACGACATGAGCCTGGGCATCGAGTGCCTGCTGTGCGAGGACGAGGCCCTGGTACGCGACATGGCCCAGCAGTTGGACGACCTGAACAAGGACCGCAAGGCCATCGAGCAGGGCATGCAGCGCGAGGCCCTGGCTCAGCTCCGCGACCTGCCGGTGGAGAGCCTGCC
This sequence comes from Pseudomonas sp. GD04015, assembly GCF_029837675.1. Classification (NCBI taxonomy): domain Bacteria; kingdom Pseudomonadati; phylum Pseudomonadota; class Gammaproteobacteria; order Pseudomonadales; family Pseudomonadaceae; genus Pseudomonas; species Pseudomonas sp. GD04015. The sequence goes on from NZ_JAOEEE010000020.1 coordinate 10,037, forward strand.
GTTCGGCCTCTGCCTGTTCGAGCCGGACTGGCACCAGGGGGTGATCGGCATCCTCGCCTCACGCCTGAAGGAGCGCTACCACCGCCCGGCCATCGCCTTCGCCGACGCCGGCGACGGCCTGCTCAAGGGGTCGGCCCGCTCGGTGCCCGGCCTGCACATCCGCGACGCGCTGGACGCCGTGGCGGCGCGCCACCCCGGGTTGATCAGCAAGTTCGGCGGCCACGCCATGGCCGCCGGCCTGTCGCTGCCCCAGGGCCACTACGGCGCCTTCGCCAGCGCCTTCGACGCGGAAGTGCGCCGCCAGCTGACCGAGGACGACCTCACCGGCCGCCTGCTGTCCGACGGCCAGCTGGGCACCGAGGAGTTCCACCTGGAGCTGGCCAAGGCCCTGCGCCATGCCGGCCCCTGGGGCCAGCACTTCCCCGAGCCGCTGTTCCACGGCGTGTTCCAGATCGTCACCCAGCGGGTGGTGGGCGAGAAGCACCTCAAGCTGGTGGTGAAGACCGAATGCGGCGGCCAGACCCTGGACGGCATCGCCTTCAACATCGACCGCGAGGTATGGCCAAACCCCAACGTGCGCTGGGTGGAGCTGGCCTACAAGCTGGACGTCAACGAGTACCAGGGACGCGAGAGCGTCCAGCTGATGGTGGCGCACCTGGCGCCACGCTAGATCGCCAGATCGGCGGGCGCGCCGGCCTCGGCCAGCGTCCTCGCGTTGACGTCCTGCCAGCGCGACAGCAATTGGGGCGTCTGCTTCGACCTGCGCTGCGGCGCGCTGCCGAAGAAGATGCCGTGGTTGTTGAAGGCGTAGACCGGTAGCAGGTCGCCGCGCTGGCCGGCGGGCAGGATCTGCGCGCGCAGGTTGTCGAGGATCAGCGGCTCGGCGCGCTCGTCACCGTAGTAGGCCAGCACCATGTGGGCACGCTGTTGTTCCAGTGACTTGACGAAGGTCAGGCGCAGGCGCTCGCTGGGCACACCCAGGCGGACCAGGCCGAAGTACTTGGCGATGGCGATGTCCTCGCAGTCGCCACGCCCGCGACCCAGGGTCTCCTGCGGGGTAGCCCAGTAGTCGGCCTGGCCCCAGATGTCCTGGTCCTCCCCGTGCTGCACGCTACGATTGACGAAGCGGTTGACCCGCTCCAGCAGGGCGCGCTCGTCGTCGCCACCCTGTTCCAGCAACTGCTGCCAGGCCTGCAGGCGGCCGGCGGCGAGGGCGTCCGCCAGCGCGTCGCCGGCGTCGGCGGGCGTGCCGCACAGGGCGAGCGCGAGCCCTAGCAGGCCGAGCAGCCGGCGACGCGAGGAAGGGCGGGGCGAGGCGTGGGGCATGGGCGGCGGCTCCGGCCGCCGGGGTGGCGGTGTCCGGGCGATCCTGAAAGATCGTCGCCGCCACGGATGTGACCTGCCCCACCGTTTAGGGCGATGGCGGGCCGCCGGCGTGCGGATTCCCGAACTGGATCACGCTCCGTCGGAGGCGGCCGGCCGGTTGCCCGCGGCAATATCTGGAAGCACTGCGCCGCGAGCCGGGCGGCGATGCCGGCGATTAGAATCGACCGACCTCATGGAACGGCTACCCCTGAAGGAGGGCCCAGATGAACACTCGTGGATTGCTCGACCAATTGCTCAAGTCCGGCCAGGACCTGCTGCAGCAGAAATCCGGTGCCTCGTCGTCCGCTGGCCTGGGCGGCCTGCTCGGCAGCGTGACCGGCGCCGGCAAGGCGGGCGGCGGCGACCTCGGCAGCCTGCTCAAGGGCGCCGGTGGCGGCGCGCTGGCGGCGGGCGCCCTGGGCATGCTGCTGGGCAACAAGAGCGCGCGCAAGCTGGGCAGCAAGGCCCTAACCTACGGCGGCCTGGCGGCCCTCGGGGTGATCGCCTACAAGGCCTACGGCAACTGGCAGGCCCAGCAGCAGGGTGGCACGCAGCCGCTCGTCGAGCCGCAGACCGTCGACCGCCTGCCGGCGCCCCAGGCCGAGGTGCACAGCCAGGCCATCCTCAAGGCGCTGGTGGCGGCGGCCAAGGCCGATGGCCACGTGGATGCCCGCGAACGCCAGCTGATCGAGGAGCAGATCGGCGCGCTGGCGGGCGACCCCGAGCTGGTGCGCTGGTTGGAAGCGGAACTGAACAAGCCGCTCGACCCGGGCGAGGTGGCGCGCGCCGCCAGCACCCCGGAAATCGCCGCGGAGATGTACATCGCCAGCGTGCTGATGGTGGACGAGGAACACTTCATGGAGCGCGCCTACCTGGAAGAGCTGGCCCGCCAGCTCAAGCTGGAGCCCTCGCTCAAGGCCGAACTGGAAGCCCAGGTCCGCCGCGAACTGGTCAGCTGACATCCCCGCCGGGGTTCCGGGCCTCGGCCTGGAACTCCGCGCGATTGCGCCCGGCCTGCTTGGCCCGGTACAGCGCCTGGTCGGCCAGCTCCAGGGCACCTTCCAGCACCTCGTGGTCCCGTGGCCACAACGCGCCGCCGATGCTGCAGCCGATGCGCACTTCGTGGCCGTCGATCAGCACTGACTGGCGCAGGCCCTGCAGCACCCGTTCCGCCACCTCCCGCGCCTGTTCCAGCGCATCGCCTTCTGCCACCCGCAGCACCATCACGAATTCGTCGCCGCCCAGGCGCGCGACCAGATCGCCCTCGCGCAGGCAGCCGCGCAGGCGCACGGCCACATGCTTGAGCAACTGGTCGCCGGCGGCGTGGCCGAACTGGTCGTTGACCGGCTTGAAGCCGTCCAGGTCGATGTAGAGCAGGGCCAGGCCGCGCTCGTGGCTCCTGGCCTGGCGCAGGAAATTCTCCAGCGCGGCGCGGTTGGCCAGGCCGGTCAGCGGGTCGCTGTAGGCCTTGTTCTCCATCAGGCCTAGGGCATTCTGCTGGCGGCTCAGGCTCTCCACCAGCTGGCGGATCGACTGGCTGAGCATGGCGATCTCGCGTGGGCTGTCGAGGTCGGGGATCACGGCGATCCGCCCGGCGCTGAGGCGGTCGGCGGCCCTGGCGATCTGCCGCAGTGGGCGGGTGAAGTAGCCGGCCGTCAGCCAGCCGATGGCGGCGAACAGCAGCGCCAGGGCAACGCCCCAGAGCACGATGCGCTGGCCGATCTCGTGTGCCGGGGCGTAGGCCTCGTCCAGCGCCTGGCGCGCCACCACGATCCAGCCCAGGCCCGCGTAGTCCTGGTAGCCCTGGCTGGCGGCGAAGCCGGTCAGGTAGTCCTCGCCGTCCGGCCAGCGCTGCACGGCCCACTGGCCAGCCGGGTCGAGCGGGCGGCGCAGTTCGGCCAGGTCCAGCTTCTGGCCGATCATCGGCTTGGGCCCGAGCAGCACGGTGTGGTCGCTGCCGAGGATCAGGAACTCGACGTTGCGCCGCCGCTGGATCGGCTCCAGCAGCGACTGGCGCACCTCGTCGGCCCAGGCCCATGACAGGTGTGAGGCCAGCACGCCGGCCAGCCGGTCGTCCGGGCCGTACACCGGCAGGCTGATGTCGACGAACTTCATCGCCTCGCCGCTCGGGTTGGGCAGCAGCTTGGCCAGCAGCACCGCCTCGTGCACGTCGCCGATGAACAGCTCCTTGTAGCCGCGGATGTAGACGGGGCGCTGGGCCAGGCTGACGCCTTCGAGGATGCCGTTGCTGGAGGCCAGGACCACGCCCATCGGGTCGGTGAAGCCGATCCAGGCGATGCTAGGGATTTCCTTCTGCAGGCGGTCGAGCAGCGCGCGGATCTGCCCCGGGTCGTCCGGCTGGCGCAGCACCTGCAGGCTGCCCAGCACCTGCAGGTAGGCGGCGCGGCTGGCCATGTCGCGGTCCAGGCGGTCGATCATCTGCAGCGAGACTTCGGTCAGGTCGCGCCCCACGTCCTCGCGGATGCGGCTGCCCGAGTCGTTGCCGATCAGGGTGCCGAACAGCCAGCTGAGCAGGGTGACCAGCAGGGCGATGAGCAGGGCGAAATGGCTGCGCAGACTGAAGGCTGGGCGCATGAACGGCGACTCCGGATGCTGTCCGCCCAGGCGCGGGCCGATGACGGGGTGGTGAAGGCCTCGCGGCCGCGTCGCTGCATTCCACACAAAGTCCACGCAATCTTCAAACTTTTCCCACGCCGCGTCCGCAGCATCCCGCCATCGACAAACGTTCGCGGGAGATGGATATGTTGCGCACATTCTGCAGCCGGGCAGTGCTGGGGCTGCTCCTGCTGGCCTGTTCGACCCTGGTGGCGGCCCAGCAGGAGCACAGCCAGAGTCCCTATTTCGCGGTGGAGGGCGGCGACCCAGGCGTTGACAGTCTGCCGCTCAAGGCCACCGAGGTGCAGGTGCGCATCCTCGGCGTGATGGCCGACGTGCGGGTGGTGCAGCGCTACCGCAACGAGGGCCAGCGGGCGCTGGAGGCGCGCTACGTGTTCCCGGGCTCGACCCGCGCGGCGGTGTACGGCATGACCGTGCGCCTGGGCGAGCGCGAGTTGCGCGCGCAGATCCGCGAGAAGCAGAAGGCGCGGGCGGAGTACCAGCAGGCCAGGAGCGCCGGCAAGACCGCGGCGCTGCTGGAGCAGCAGCGCGAGAACGTGTTCCAGATGCAGGTCGCCAACATCCTGCCGGGCGACGAGGTGGACGTGGAGCTGCGCTACACCGAGCTGCTGCTGCCGGAGGAGGGCGTCTACCGCTTCGTCTTCCCGACCGTGGTCGGGCCGCGCTACAACGGCCGGCCGGGGAGCGAGAGCCACAAGGCCGAGCCGTGGGTCGCCACGCCCTACCTGGCCGAGGGCCAGGTACCGGCCAGCGGTTTCCGGCTCGATGTCGACCTGGCGGCGCCGACCCCGCTGGAGGATGTCGCCTCGCCCAGCCACCCGCTGCGCAGCGAGCGCCTGGGGCCCAACCGGCTGCGCCTTGGGCTGGGCGACGATGGCCGGCCGGCCAACGATCACGACTTCGTGCTCGACTACCGGCTGTCCGGCGCGGGCTTCCAGAGCGGCGTGCTGCTCGCCGAGGGCGAGGAGGAGAACTTCTTCCTGGCCCTGGTCGCGCCGCCCCGGCGCGCACCCGCCAGCCTGATCGTGCCGCGCGAGTACATCTTCGTGGTGGACATCTCCGGGTCGATGCACGGCTTTCCGCTGGATACCGCCAAGCAGCTGCTGCGCAACCTGATCGGCGGCCTGCGCCCGGCGGACAGCTTCAACGTCCTGCTGTTCTCCGGCAGCAGCCGCATGCTGGCGCCGCAGTCGCAGCCGGCCACGGCGGAGAACGTCGAGACGGCGCTGGCGCTGCTCGACACGCAGATGGGCTCCGGCGGCACCGAGCTGCTACCGGCGCTGCGCCAGGCCCTGGCGATACCGGTGGACGCCGAGCGCTCGCGCAGCTTCGTGGTGGTCACCGACGGCTACGTCACGGTGGAGCGCGAATCCTTCCGGCTGGTGCGCGAGAACCTGGACAAGGCCAACCTGTTCGCCTTCGGCATCGGCAGCTCGGTCAACCGCCAGTTGATCGAGGGCCTGGCCCGCGCCGGCCAGGGCGAGCCGTTCGTGGTGCTCGACGCCGCGTCGGCGGCGCAGGAGGCCGAACGCCTGCGGCGGATGATCGAGGCGCCGCTGCTGGCCAGTCCGAAGCTGAGCTTCGACGGCCTGGAGGTATACGACGTGGAGCCGGCGGTGCTGCCCGACCTGTTCGCCGAGCGCCCGCTGGCGGTGTTCGGCAAGTGGCGCGGCCCGGCCCGGGGCAACCTGCGGGTGGAGGGCCACGGCAGCGGCGGGCCGTTCCACGCCGAGGTGCCCATCGTGGCGGCGCAGGTGCAGCAGGGCGGCCAGGCGCTGGCGCACCTGTGGGCGCGGCGAAAGGTCGCCAGCCTGGTCGACCAGGAGACCCTGGAGGGCGGCTACGTCCATAGCCAGGCGATCCTCGACTTCGGCCTCAGGTACGGCCTGCTGACGCCCTACACCTCGTTCGTCGCCGTGGACGAGCAGGTGCGCAACCCGCAGCCGGGCGAGGCGGCCAAGGTCGCCCAGCCATTGCCGCTGCCCCAAGGCGTGAGCAACCAGGCGATCGGCGCGCCGGTGCCGAGCACGCCGGAGCCGGAGGCCTGGGCCATGCTGCTGGTCGCCGCGCTGGGCATGGGCTGGATGGCGAGGCGCCGCGCCCGTGGCTGATGAGCGGGCACGGCGCGGCCTGCCGGGCTGGAGCTGGCTGCTGCTGGCGACCCTGGCGCTGTGGCCGCTGTGGGCGTGGAGCGCGCGGCGCCTGGGCGATGGCTCGGACGACCCCTACGGCATCGTCGCGCTGGGCGCGCTGCTGCTGGTGCTGTGGCGCGAGCGGCGTGGCTTTCTCGTGGCGCCACGTACCGGCTGGCTGCTGGCGGGGGCCGCGCTGGCCGCCCTCGCGGCGCTGAGCCAGGGCTTTTGGCCGCCGTTGCCCCGCGCCGCCCTGGGCGTGCTGGCGGTGCTGGGCGTGGCCATGGCGCTGCGCGGCAGCGGGCAACCGCGCCTGGCCTGGTTCGGCCTCGGCCTGCTGGCGCTGCCGCTGTTGTCCTCGCTGCAGTTCTACCTCGGCTATCCGCTGCGTCTGCTCACCGCCGAGGCCAGCGCTTGGCTGCTGCGCGGCGGCGGCCTGGTCGTTTCCCGTCAGGGCAGCGCGCTGGAGGTCGGCGGGCAGCTGGTGATGGTCGATGCCCCCTGTTCCGGCATCCAGATGGCCTGGGTCGCCTACTTCACCGCCTTCGCCAGCGCCGCCTGGCTGCGCCTGCCGGACCGCCTGCTGTTGCGGCGCATCCCCTTGCTCGGCGCACTGGTGCTGGTCGGCAACATCCTGCGCAACAGCCTGCTGGTGTTGCAGGAAACCGGCCGCCTGGGCTGGCCGGGGTGGATGCACGAGGGCATCGGCCTGCTGGTGTTCGTCGTGGTCTGCGCCCTGGTGATGCGCATCGTCACCGCCGGCAATTGGATTCCCGTATCGCCGTCGGCACGGCTGACCATCGAGACCGTGCCGGGCCTCTGGCAGGCGGGGCTGGCGCTGGTGTTCGTCGGCCTGGGCGGCTGGCCGCTGCTGCAGGCCGAGGCGGAACCGCCGCGCGCCCTGGCCAGCGCCATCGAGTGGCCGCAGCGCCTGGCAGGCCGCGAGTTGCGCCCGCTGGCGTTGTCGCCGGTCGAGCTGCGCTTCGCCGCGCAATTCCCCGGCGCCATCGGCCGTTTCAGTGACGGCGAGCGCGTGGTCAGCCTGCGCCACGTCACCCGGCCGACCCGCAAGCTGCATCCGGCGGCGGACTGCTTTCGAGGGCTCGGCTACCGCATCGGTGCCCAGGTGCTGCAACGCCGTGTCGATGCCGTCGGCGGGGCAACGCCCGGGCTGCAACGCTGCTTCGTCGCCGAAGGGCCCGGCGGCCCGCTGCGGGTCTGCGAGTACATCGAGGACGCCGCCGGCGCCAGTTTCAGCGATCACTCGGCCTGGTACTGGAGCGCGCTGGCCGGCCGCTCGCCCGGCCCCTGGCTGGCGGTGACCACGGCCGAGGCGATCCCCTGATAGACTCCCTCCAGTTCATCGGGAGGCGGACATGGCACGGCGGGCGACTCTGGGCGCACTGGTTCTGACACTCACCGGCCAGGGCGCGCTGGCCGGCGAACTGCTGCTCGACCAGCGCGCCCTGTTGCTGGACGACAGCCGCCTGCCGCGTGAGGCGGCGCTGGACCGTCTGCAACAGGTGCGCTTCGCCTTCCGCGAGAGGCAGGCGCAGGAGGGCGAGTGGCCGCTCTGGTCGCGGGCCTACGGTATCCGCGGTTCCTGGGACGGCGGCCTGCGACGCGACGGCGAGGGGCTGGTGCTGGGCCTGGATCGTCCGCTGGGCGGGCAGTGGATGGGTGGGGCATTGGCCTCGGTGGCCCGCGCCCGGCTGGAGGCCGACGACCACGCGGACAGCGACAGCGCGCACCTGGGTCTGTACGCTGCCACTCGGGTCTACAACCAGCTGGGCTTCAAGCTAGGCGTGCTGCACGGCTGGCACGAGCTGGAGCGGGGCGAGCGGGCGCGCAGCTGGCAGCTGTTCGGCGAGAGCAGCTTCGCCCTCGACTTCCGCGACTTCACCCTGGAGCCCTTCGCCGGCCTGGCCTACGTCCGGCTCGACGCACCCGCGCAGCAGGCCCGCCGGCTGCGCCTGCCGGGTGCCGACGAGGAGAGCGGCCATCTCACCCTCGGCTGGCGCCTGGCCGCGCCGTGGTACGCGCAGGGCGGCAAGTGGGTCGGCCGCGCCAGCCTGGCGCTGCGCCAGGACCTGGGCAGCGACCGGCTCGCCAGCCGCGCCTGGAGCGAGGAGGGCGAGGCGCTGCGCCTGCGGGGGCGCGAGTTCGAGCGCGCCAGCCTGCGCCTGGACCTGAGCCTGGACCGCGAGCTGGGCGAGAACGCCTACCTGGGCCTGACCTACGCCGGCCACTATGCCGAAGACGCCCGCGACAACGCCCTGGCGGCGCGCCTGAGCCTGAAGTTCTGAGCGCTGCCCGACACGGTCTTGCGCTGGCGTTTCAGCGCCCTGCCAGCATGCTTCCGGCCACTTCAATGGCCATCTGCCGGTTTGCCACCACACGCATGGGGAAGCGATAGAGGGTTTTGGATACCGTTTGCAGGCGCTCTTTCAGCAGCGTTTGCAGGGCGCTGTCGTCGGTGATGTACACGTAGCCCTGGCAGAGCTGGTTGAGCGGCACCTTGTGCTTTTTGATCCACAGGATCGCGGCCTTTTCATCGGCGTGGGGTTCGTCGTCATGGTCGTGGCTGGGCGGGCTCCAGATCGCCACGAAGGGCTGTTGCCGGGCCAGCAGCCCATCCAGCCCGGCGAGCAGGCGGGCGACCCGCTCGGGTTCATGCAGCTCGGGAAAGCGGATGAAGGCCATGGGCCAGGCCGTGAGGTCGAAAAAGTCCGGGTCGGGTTGCGCCGGCATGTTCAGTGCTCCAGGTAGACAGGTTGCAGCGCCACGGCGACCAGCAGCAAGGCGGCAGCACCAGCGAGGTAGAAGGGCGTCCAGCCGATATGGCCGATCAGGTTGGCGGCCGCGATCGTCGCCAGGGTGCTGGCGAAGCGGCCGATGCCGTAATAGGCGGCGTAGTCGGTGGCCGGCTGGCTACCGGATGACCAGCCGAGAATCATGCTGGCGAGGGTGACGTAGATGCCGCCAACTCCCGCGCCGAGCAGCAGCGTGCCGAGCATGGCCGCTGTTGGCTGGTGCAGGGTCAGCCCCGTGCCGATGGCGCACAGGGCCAGCAGCGCCAGGCCGACGAACAGGCGCATGCTGATTAACAGGCCGCAGCGCTTCATCAGCGCGATGGCGAGCAGCGACGCCAGCAGCATGCTGAGTGGGCCAAGGGTGCCGATGATCCAGCCGATGCGCTCGATGCTGACGCCCAGGTCGAGCAGCATCAGCCGGCCGAGGCCGGCCAGGGGAAAGATGACGCAGCAGGTCAGGCTCAGCAGGGCGATGCGCCGGCGCGCCGCTGGCTGGCGGAACAGCGCGGGCAGGCTGGCCGGGCGCGCTTGTGCGACGTGCGCCTGGGGGGCGCGTGGCAGCAGGCAGATCGGCAGGAGCAGGGCGGCCAGCACGACCGCCAGCAGGACGAACGCAGTCTGCCAGCCGACCCGCTCGAACAGCGCGACGAACACGCCGCCGCCGAGCATGGCCCCGAAGGACAGGGCCGCCAGCTTGCTGCCGGAGGCCGCTGGCCGCCAGGCGGCATCGACCCGTTGCACCGCCAGCGCATCCAGGGCCAGGTCCATGGTCGCGATCGCCAACGAGGCGAGCATGCCCAGGCAGAACAACTGCCACTGCGGCCGCTCGGCTGCGCCGGCCACCAGCAGCAGGGTGGCGACGGCGAGCAACTGCATCGTCACGATCAGGCTCATATCACCGCTGCGTCGGCGCAAACGGTCGATCAGCGGTGCCCACAGGAAGGTCAGGCCGAACGGCAGAAACAGCAGGTACAGCCAGCCGGCCGAAGCCAGGCTCAGCCCCTGGCTGCGCATGATGGTCGGCATGCCGCCGTTGACCACGCCCATGATCATGCCGAAGCCCACATACAGCGCATTGAGTGCCAGCAGGATGTGCAATTGCCCCTTGGCGGTCGGGGTCAGGCTCACCATTGGTAGTTCAGCGAGGCATAGACCGTCCTGCCGTTGCCGTAATTGCAGAAGTTGTTGCTCAGGCAGGTGACGTAAGTCTTGTCGGCGAGGTTGTTGGCATTGAGCTGGACGCTGATGCCGTCGAGCCGGCCATCCAGGACGCCGAAGTCGTATCTGGCCATGGCGTCGAGCAGGGTATAGCCAGGCACATCCAGGCGGCGTGCGCCGGGGGTGAACGCTGTTGGGCTGTAACCGCCGACGGCCTCGCCGATGTAGCGCACGCCAGCGCCGATGGTCAGGCCGTCGAGTGCGGGGTGGGCGAGGCGATGGTCCAGCCACAGCGAGGCGCTGCGATCGGGAATGCCGATAGGCGAATCGCCTTTGTCGACGCCCACGCTCTGGCTGACCTTGGCATCGGTATAGCTCAGGGCGGCGATGAGCTGGGTGCGCTGGTCGAGGCTGGCCTTGCCTTCCAGTTCGATGCCCTTGGAGCGTATCTCGCCGGTCTGGTAGCGCATGAGCGGGTTGACGGTGGCGACCACGTCCTGCTGGGTGATGTCGAAATAGGCGAGGGTGAACAGCCCGTCGAAGCTGGCCGGCTGGTATTTCAGGCCCAGTTCGTACTGCTTGGAGGTGGTCGGCGTCAGGGCCTTGCCCAGGTGATCGGTACCGCTGACCGGCAGGAAGGAGGTGGCATAGCTGCCATAGGCCACCAGTTGTTCGGTGAAGTTGTACAGCAGGCCCAGCTTGCCGCTGAAGGCGCTGTCCCGCTGACGCTGGCTGACCGCAGTGCGGTTGTCGTCGGTGTCGGTGTGTACGCGATCGTAGCGACCGCCCAGCAGCAGGCCCCAGTTGCCCAGTTGCAGTTGGTCCTGCACGTAGACCGCGTTCTGTTCGATGGCCTGGTCCTGGTCGATGAACGGGCCGAGGTTCAGCGCTGTGGCAATGCCGTAGCGCGGGTTGAGGTAGTCGATGGACGGTGCGCTGCCGTAAAGCCGCTTTTGCGCGGAGTCGATGTTCTGATGCTCCCAGCCCATCAGCAGCGTGTGTTGCAGAGTGCCGGTGGTGAATCGAGATTGCAGTTGCAGGTCCGAGACGATGCCGGCTATCGACTCGTCCGTCGCCAGCGCATAGCGGCGGATGGTGTGGTTGTCCGCCTCCAGGGCTGCGGTGGCAACGTCCTTGCTGATCGCGTCGGCCCTGAGGTAGCGCAGGTGATGGCGCAGGCTCCAGGTGTCGTCGAGGTCGTACTCGAATTCATAGCCCAGTGCGTACTGTTCGCGGTCGTACTCGGAAAATGCCGGGTCGCCGTCGTTGAAATCCCGGGGAATCTGCCCGGCAGGGCTTTTCCACAGGCTGCCCACGGTCGGCAGGATGCCGTAGTAGCCGCCTTCCGGGTCTTTCTGGTAGCTGCTGAGCAGGGTCAGGCGGGTGCGCTCGTTGGGCTTGAGCGTCAGCGACGGGGCGATGTAGTAGCGCTCTTCCTCGCTGTTGACCACCTGGGTATCGGCCACCTTGCCGAGCGTTACCAGGCGATAGAGCAGCGTGCCTTCTTCATTGGCCGGGCCGGACAGGTCCAGTGCGGCCTGGTAATGATCGTGGCTGCCAAGCTGCAACTGCGCTTCGCCGCGCGCGTAGTCGGTGGGGCGCTTGGATACGGCGTTGACCAGCCCGCCGGGCATGGCGGTGCCGTACAGGGTCGAAGACGGCCCCCGGAGCAGCTCGATGCGTTCGCTGCCCCAGGCTTCTACCTGGGGAATGGCATAACCGGGGCCGCGCAGCAGGCGCAGGCCATCCTGGAAGATGATCGGGTCGCTGGGGGAGCCGAAACCCCGGATATAGGGGATGTCGTAGCGGGTCGAGGAACCGCGCACTTCCGGCGACAGCCCGGCGGCATAGCGCAGCGACTGGGTGAGGCTGTGCGCGCCCTGCGCCTGGGCCTGCTGCGCGCTGATCACGGTCACCGCCTGCGGGGTGCGCAGCAGGCTGGTGTCGGTCTTGGTGGCGCTGGCGCTGCGTTGGGCGATATAGCCGGCGACCGGCCCCTGGGGCGTTTCATTGATTTGGCTGGCGGCGATGTAGGTGTCCGGCAGCGTGGTCAGCTCATCCGCAATCAGGCTCAGCCGATACTGCGCCGGCCCGGTTTGCTCGGTGGTCAGCCCGGTGTCGGCAAGAATCGTCGCCAACCCGCTGTGGATGCTATGGGTTCCTTGCAGCCCTTGGCTGACCCGGTCGCGGGTCAGGTTGCCATCCACCGCCAGGAGGATGCCGGTGGCGGCGGCGAACTGGTTGAGTACCTGGTCCAGACGGCCGGCGGGAATGGCGAACTGCATCTGTTGCAGGCTCTGCGTGGCTGGCTGGGCCTGTGCGTAGCTGCCGGTGATGGCGGTAGCCAGGCAACCGAGTAGTAGCAGCGCTGGCGCGTGAGGTTGCGTTGTGCGGGTTGGCATGATGTGTCCTTGTGAGGGGCTACAGAAGGGCAGAAGTAATCGGGCTTCTGTGGCTAATCCCGCACGAGAACGAAAAAGTGCTACGGCCTGCTGGAAAGTTTTTCGGCGCTCAGCGCGCGGCGACGCTGATCCAGTAGCGGGTCATGCGGCTGACGCGGATGGGCAGCGCCTGCTCCAGCGCGTGCAGGATGACGTCGGTATCCGCCAGGGGATAAACCCCGGATACCGGCAGCTCGGCGATTTCCGGCGCGTAGCGCAGCACGCCGGGGCGGTAGCGGCTCAATTCGTCCAGGAAATCCCCCAGGCGCTGTTGCTCGGCGACCAGCAGGCCCCTGGCCCAGGCCGCACTGCTGGGCTGGGCCGGCAGCGGGCGGGTGGTGCGCAGCCGGTCGAAGCGCGCCTGCTGGCCTGCGTCCAGACGGCTGCTGACGCCGGCCTGCGGACTGATCTCGACGGCCCCGGCGAATACCTGTACCTGCACGCTGCCTTGCTCGTCGTCCAGGCGGCGTACCGAAAACTGCGTGCCGATCGGACGGATGTCGCCAGCGGGCGTGCTGACCCGGAACGGACGGGGTGTGGCGGCCGGGTCGGCGGCGGTGCTGATCAGCACTTCGCCCTGGAGCAGTTGGAGCGTGCGGGTGCTGGCGGAGAAGTGCAGATCGACCGCGCTGTCGGTATTCAGCGTCAGCAGGGTGCCATCAGGCAGGCTGACGCGCCGGGTTTCGCCACGCCGGGTGCGATAGTCGGCGCGGGCGGTCTGCCACTGCGGCGTCTGCTGGATCAGCCGGGCGCTCGCCAGGCTGGCGCACAGCAGGCCCAGGCCCAGCAGCACCTTGCGCCGCTGCTGATTGGCTGGCGCACTGCGCAGGGCCTGGCTGGCGATGGCCGCCGGCACCTGGCTCAGCGGCCTGCAGGCGCGCTGGAGTGCCTGCCAGGCGTGCTGGTGCGCGCTATCGGCGTGCAGCCAGGCATGGAACGCGTGCTGCTCCTGCTCCGTAACCTCGCCGGACCAGAGGATGACCTGCCAGTGCATGGCTGTTTCTTGTGCCTGTTTATGCAGCTCGGCGTGCGGCACGACGAGGCTCATTCCGCCGTCGCCGCCACGCAGGCGCGCATGGCGACCAGCATGTACTTGCGCACGGTCGCCACGGCGATGCCCAGGCGTTTGGCGATCTCGGAGTAGGTCAGCCCCTCGAAGCGCGACAGCAGGAAGGTTTCCCGCACCAGCGGCTTCAGGCTGGCGAGCATGCTGTCGATCTGCATCAGCGCCTCGATGATCAGCACGCGCTCTTCGGCTGACGGGGCCAGGGTTTCCGGCTGCATGCTCAGCGCCTGCTGGTAGGCCAGCTCGATGGCCTGGCGGCGGTAGCGGTCGATCACCAGGCCCTTGGCGATCTGCATCAGGTGCGGGCGGGCCTGCTCGGCTGATGGAGCCTGACGGCTGCTGAGAATGCGCAGGTAAGTGTCGTGGGCCAGATCCGCCGCATGGTGCGAGCAGCCCAGGCGACGACGCAGCCAGCCATAGAGCCAGGCATGGTGGTCGCTGTAGAGCTGGTGGAATTCGTGGGGCTCGCTGGAACTGGTCGCAGACACGGCAGATCTCGGATTCCGAAACGATTGCTGAATGATAATTATTCTATGTAGCTACTCATTTCAAAAGCAATGGCTTGCTGGCGGGCCAGGGGGCGATGCATCGCTCGTCTGCAGGGCCGGTTTTGGCGACTGCCAGTAATGTCCGAGTCAGGTATACTCCGCAGCTTTTCCGAAGTTTTACCTGCGAGTGCCGCCAGCCATGGAAATCAATCCGATCCTCAACAGCATCAAGGACCTGTCCGAGCGGACCCAGACGATTCGGGGGTATCTTTGACTACGATCACAAGCATGATCGTCTCGTCGAAGTAAACCGCGAACTCGAAGACCCGAACGTCTGGAACAACCCGGAGTACGCCCAGAACCTGGGCCGCGAGCGCGCCACCCTGGCGCAGATCGTCGAGACCCTGGACGACCTCAGCAATGGCCTGGCCGACTCCCGCGACCTGCTCGACATGGCCGTCGAGGAGAACGACGAAGGCGCGGTGAACGACGTCGCCGCCGAAGTCGAGCGCCTGCGCGAGATCCTCGAGAAGCTGGAATTCCGCCGCATGTTCAGCGGCGAGATGGACACCAACAACTGCTACCTGGACATCCAGGCCGGCTCCGGCGGCACCGAGGCCCAGGACTGGGCCAACATCCTGCTGCGCATGTACCTGCGCTGGGCCGACAAGCGCGGCTTCAGCGCCGAGATCGTCGAGCTGTCCGAAGGCGAGGTCGCCGGGATCAAGGGCGCCACCGTGCACATCAAGGGCGAGTACGCCTTCGGCTGGCTGCGCACCGAGATCGGCGTGCACCGCCTAGTGCGCAAGAGTCCGTTCGACTCCGGCGCCCGCCGCCACACCTCGTTCTCGGCGGTGTTCGTGTCGCCGGAGATCGACGACAAGGTCGAGATCGAGATCAACCCGTCCGACCTGCGCATCGACACCTACCGCTCCTCCGGCGCCGGTGGTCAGCACGTCAACACCACCGACTCGGCGGTGCGGATCACCCACGTGCCGACCAACACCGTGGTGGCCTGCCAGAACGAACGCTCCCAGCACGCCAACAAGGACACCGCCATGAAGATGCTGCGGGCCAAGTTGTATGAGCTGGAGATGCAGAAGCGCAACGCCGCTTCGCAGGCACTGGAAGACAGCAAGTCGGACATTGGCTGGGGCCACCAGATCCGCTCCTACGTGCTCGATGACTCGCGCATCAAGGACCTGCGTACCGGCGTCGAGCGCAGCGACTGCCAGAAGGTGCTCGATGGCGACCTCGACGGCTACCTCGAAGCCAGCCTGAAACAAGGTCTCTGAGACGACCCGATATGACTCCCTCTCCCCCTGGGAGAGGGCGGGGGTGAGGGGCCGCTGCCCATCCCCTCACCCTAACCCTCTCCCGGCGGGAGAGGGGACGAACCCTAGATGGAACCGATGACCATGAGCGACCAACAACTCGACCAGCACGAACTGCAGCAGGAAGAAAACAAGCTGATTGCCCAGCGCAAGGAAAAGCTTGCCGCCATCCGCGAGCAGGGCAACGCCTTCCCCAACGACTTCCGCCGCGACAACCTGTGCGCCGACCTGCAGAAGCAGTACGCGGACAAGACCAAGGAAGAACTGGAAGCCGCCGCCATCCCGGTCAAGGTCGCCGGTCGCATCATGCTCAACCGCGGCGCCTTCATCGTCATCCAGGACACCTCCGGCCGCCTGCAGGTCTACGTCAACCGCAAGACCCTCTCCGAGCAGCAGCTGGAAGCGGTCAAGCACTTCGACCTGGGCGACATCATCGCCGCCGAGGGCACCCTGGCCCGTTCCGGCAAGGGTGACCTGTACGTCGACATGCAGAACGTGCGCCTGCTGACCAAGTCGCTGCGCCCGCTGCCGGACAAGCACCACGGCCTGACCGACACCGAGCAGCGCTACCGCCAGCGCTATGTCGACCTGATCGTCAACGACGAGGTGCGCGACACCTTCCGCGTGCGCTCCCAGGTGATCGCCCACATCCGCCGCTTCCTCAACGAGCGCGGTTTCCTCGAAGTGGAAACCCCGATGCTGCAGACCATCCCCGGCGGCGCCGCGGCCAAGCCGTTCGAGACCCACCACAACGCGCTGGACATGCAGATGTTCCTGCGCATCGCGCCGGAGCTGTACCTCAAGCGCCTGGTGGTCGGTGGCTTCGAGAAGGTCTTCGAGATCAACCGTAACTTCCGCAACGAAGGCGTCTCGACCCGGCACAACCCCGAGTTCACCATGCTCGAGTTCTACCAGGCCTACGCCGACTACGAAGACAACATGGACCTGACCGAGGAACTGTTCCGCGAGCTGGCCCAGACCGTCCTCGGCACCACCGACGTGCCCTACGGCGACAAGGTGTTCCACTTCGGCGAGCCGTTCGTGCGCCTGTCGGTGTTCGACTCCATCCTCAAGTACAACCCGGACATCACCGCGGCCGACCTCAACGACGTCGAGAAGGCCCGCGCCATCGCCAAGAAGGCCGGCGCCAAGGTGCTCGGCCACGAGGGCCTGGGCAAGCTGCAGGTGATGATTTTCGAGGAGCTGGTCGAGCACAAGCTGGAACAGCCGCACTTCATCACCCGTTATCCCTTCGAGGTTTCCCCGTTGGCCCGTCGCAGCGACGACGATCCGAGCGTGACCGACCGCTTCGAGCTGTTCATCGGTGGTCGCGAAATCGCCAACGCCTACTCCGAGCTGAACGACGCCGAGGACCAGGCCGAGCGCTTCCACCAGCAGGTGGCCGAGAAGGACGCCGGCGACGACGAGGCGATGCACTACGACGCCGACTTCGTTCGCGCCCTGGAATACGGCATGCCGCCGACCGCCGGCGAAGGCATCGGCATCGACCGCCTGGTGATGCTGCTGACCGACTCGCCGTCGATCCGCGACGTGATCCTGTTCCCGCACATGCGCCCGCAGGCCTGACGCGGAGCGCCGGGGTAGAAGGAGGGGCCTGTCGTGATGACAGGCCCCTTTTTTCATGGCTATGTCCCCGTTGCGTGTTGCGCGGTCAAGCTCCTCTATCTGAACGCTGCTGGTGCCTGCCTCTGGATTCCCACCGCGGGAATGACGCCCCTACCTCGTCATCCCCGCGCAGGCGGGGATCCAGAAGGAGTCCAGAGCAATACAACATCTAACGGGGATATAGCCTTTTTCATACCCGGATGGATCGTCGCCCACAGTGCGATGTCTGTGTTGGTGGCCGGCGGCTCTGGGACGGGGGAGAGGGTGTTGACTACGCTTGTCGGGGGGATGGAATATCATGCCCGTTGTCGAAGGGCCGGAAGACTTCGACCTGGAGCCCCCGGCGCGCCGTGCCGCGATGCTCCCGGACCTGGTCGCGGAGCCCCGATTTCCGGTCCCGCCCTGGCGGGGCTTTTCGTTTGTGGCGGTCGATCAAATCTCACAAGGAGTGCGTTGATGAAAGCCTGGCGCGTCGCGATAGCCGCCCTGAGTTGCCTGCTGTTGAGCGGTTGCCTGGTGACCTTCAAGGACCCCATCCCGGCCAACGAGGCGGCGCCGATCCCGCTGCTTGGCGACTGGGAACG
Source organism: Pseudomonas sp. GD04015 (assembly GCF_029837675.1). Classification (NCBI taxonomy): domain Bacteria; kingdom Pseudomonadati; phylum Pseudomonadota; class Gammaproteobacteria; order Pseudomonadales; family Pseudomonadaceae; genus Pseudomonas; species Pseudomonas sp. GD04015. Next base: position 27,681 of record NZ_JAOEEE010000020.1, read on the forward strand.
CAAGGACGAATGGGGCGAGCGGCAGTACCTGAGCGTTGCCCGCGCCGGTTCCAACGTGTACCGCGCCAGGGTCTGGAGCGAGGACACGGCGGATGCGGTGGCCGAGGAGTACGGCTTCACCGTGGCCCATCACGGCCGCCGCTGGTACGTCTCCGCCGGCCTGCCCAAGCGCCTGGGCGCCAACTTCGCCATCGCCGGCTTCGAGCTGACCACCGACAACGAGCTGGTGATCTACAACCTGGACGTCGACCGCATCCTCCAGGAAATGGAGGAGGGCACGCTGGAAGGCCGCCCGGTCGATACGCCCAAGGGCGAGGCGGTGCTGGTGACCAGCCCGCTGGACAAGGTCTTCGCCTACCTGGACAACCAGGCCAACGCCGACGTCTTCGTCGAAGTGGCGCGCTACCAGCGCAGCGCCGAGTAGGGCACCGATGACCCGACGCACGTCCCAGCACGAATACCACGAAATCATCCGCGCCCTGTCCGGGCGCCTCGTCGAGGCGCAGACGCCGATCCGCGTGCTCGACGCCATCAAGTGGGACGACAGCGTCCGCAAGGGCTTCCTCGAAGCCGGCGGGCGCAAGCTACCGGCGGTGGACCGCGCCTACTACGAGAGCCGGCCGCTGGCCTTCGACCCGGTGGCGAAGAAGCTGGAATTCCAGAACATCGAGCGCGACATCACCCGCCAGCTCGGCCAGTTCAACCCGGTCGGGCAGATCATGCGGCGCATGTGCAAGGAATACCGCATGGTGATCCGCATGCTTGAGGCGCGCGGCACCGCCGACTTCGGCCTGATCTCCCAGGAGCTGTACGGCGCCGCCTCGGATGCCTTCCATGCCGGCGACCCGACCCTGGCGGACCTGGGCCTGATGCTGTCCGGCTACCTGAATAACATCGCCGCCCGCGGCGATCTGGAGGACGAGGCCAAGACGCTGACCGCCGAGAACGCCGTGGCCATCCTGCAGGAGCGCCTGGCCAGGGTCTTCGGCGACGACACCATCCGCGTCTTCGAGTCCGACGGCATCGTCGCCGACGCGGCGGCCGGCGCCGACTACATCAAGGTGCGCGCCGACGCCATGTTCAACGAGCGCGACGTGCGCGCGCTGGAAGTGCACGAGGGCATGGTGCATGTCGGCACCACCCTCAATGGCCTCAACCAGCCCATCTGCACCTTCCTGGCCAAGGGCCCGCCCTCGTCGACCGTGACCCAGGAGGGGCTGGCGATCCTGATGGAGGTGATCGCCTTCGCCTCCTACCCGTACCGCTTGCGCAAGCTGACCAACCGAACCCGCGCCATCCACATGGCAGAGGAAGGCGCCGACTTCCTCCAGGTGTTCGAGTTCTACCAGGAACAGGGCTACGGCCTGGAGGAAAGCTACGGCAACGCCAGCCGAGTGTTCCGCGGCTCCACGCCGGACGGCCTGCCGTTCACCAAGGACCTGTCCTACCTCAAGGGCTTCATCCTGATCTACAACTACATCCAGCTCGCCGTGCGCAAGGGCAAACTGGAGCAGATCCCGCTGCTGTTCTGCGGCAAGACCACCCTGGAAGACATGCGCACCCTGCGCCAACTGGTGGACGAGGGCCTGGTGGCGCCGCCCAAGTACCTGCCGCCGCAGTTCCGCGACCTCAACGCGCTGGCGGCCTGGATGTGCTTCTCCAACTTCCTGAACCACCTGAGCCTGGATCGCATCGAAGCGGACTACGCCAACATCCTGTAGCCTGGATGCAATCCGGGACGGCGCCAACCCGGATTGCATCCGGGCTACCGACGAAGGAACCCTGACCATGCCCAGCCACAAGCTCGACTACGACATCCTCGGCGCCTCGGCCCAGACCGTGGAGATCATCCTCGACCCCGGCGAGACGGTGATCGCCGAGGCCGGCGCGATGAACTACATGACCGAGGGCATCCGCTTCGAGACGCGCATGGGCGACGGCTCGGCCAGCGGCGTACTGGGCAAGCTGTGGGGCGCCGGCAAGCGCCTGATCACCGGCGAGTCGCTGTTCATGACCCACTTCAGCAACCAGGGCAAGGGCCAGCACCGGGTCGGCTTCGCCGCGCCCTATCCGGGCACCGTGGTGCCCATCGAGCTGAGCCAGGTGGGCGGGCGGCTGATCTGCCAGAAGGACGCCTTCCTCTGCGCCGCCTACGGCACCCAGATCGGCATCAGTTTCAACAAGCGCCTCGGCGCCGGTTTCTTCGGTGGCGAGGGCTTCATCCTGCAGAAGCTGGAAGGCGACGGCCTGGCCTTCGTGCATGCCGGCGGCACGGTGATCCGCAAGGAGCTGAACAACGAGACCCTGCGCCTGGACACCGGCTGCCTGGTGGCCTTCACCAGCGGCATCGACTACGACATCGCCCTGGCCGGCGGGCTCAGGAGCATGCTGTTCGGCGGCGAGGGCATCCTCCTGGCGACCCTGAGCGGCAGCGGCACGGTCTGGATCCAGAGCCTGCCGTTCTCCCGTCTGGCCGAGCGCATCTACGACGCCACCTTCAAGGCCCGCGAGGAAACCCGCGCCGGCGGCAAGTAGCGGCTGCGACATCCCGGTCGCGCAGGGCGGCCGGGCTGCGGTTAAACTGTGCGCCCCCGGACAACGAGCCTCAGCCATGAGCGAAGAACGCAACGTCATCCCCCTGATCCTCACCGGCATCGCCAGCATCATCGGCACCGTGGGCGTGCTCTGGTACTACGGGTACCTGCATTTCGCCAAGGAGCAGGATGCCCTCCTGCTGGCCGAATTCACCATGCTCAAGACCATCCCCGGCGAGGACTACAAGATCTCGCTGAAACCCGCCACCCAGTCCGCCCAGTGCATCGACGGCGTGCTGGTGCTGTTCGACACCCAGCAGAAGGGCCTGACCGGCGTGCTGGTGGACGACAAGAAACAGGCCGTGCGCTGCCTCGGCCAGGAAACCCCGCAGGCGCCGCAGCAGTAGTCACTGATACCTACTGCGTAGAAGCACCGGCTTTACTGCTGGGCCGTCCCGCCTGGAAATCCATCGCAGTGGCACCTTGACCGGCGGCTGAGACCTGTTTCTCAGCCGCAAGGGAGACGGGTTTGCAGCGGCCTGGCTTCTCTTTAGTCTGCGTTCGGTATCTCAAGAGCAGACAGGGAGTTGGCGATGAATATCGATCTGGAATTCGATGGGCAGGAAGTGAGGTGGGGCGGGGTCGGCCGGTTCAAGGCCAGCACGGCCCTGCCGGGCTTCCAGAGACCGGAGTTTCAGTGTGTGCCGGACAAGGGGCCGGTACCCGAGGGACTGTACAAGGTCTTTATCCGCGACATGGGCGATGCGCAGGACGACGGCAAGAATCGGTGCAATCTGTCTCCTGCATGGGGTATGCAGCGAATCCCGCGAGGTAATGCGGCAGGCGATTGCGAGCCCTTCTGGGCGAACTGGGGAAACAACCGGGCCAGGATGGAACCGGCGGACCCTCAGACCCGCCAGGCATGTGCCATCAGGCGCGGTGGCTTCTATATGCATGACTCGACCAAGGGCTACAGCCACGGTTGCATCGAAGTCGATCCTGGGTTTTTCACGGTGTTGAAGTCGAGCAGCCTTGCCAGAACACGTGGGCACCTGATCATCAAGGTCAAATACGTGGCGGGTCGCGAGACCAACGGAGGTACCTATGTTGCGAACTAGGTTGCTGGTCTATCTTTGCCTGCTGAGCCCGCTGGCCTGCTCGGCCGAAGGCATACGCCTGAACAACGAACTGGCCGACTGCGCGGCGGTGAGGCTTGCACCCCTGGCCGTCCAGGGCAATCTGGCCACGGTCGAGGGCGATGTCGAGCTGAGCAAGCCGATAGGCGACTGCGCCTGCTTCTCGGCGCTCGCCCGCTACACCAGCAGCGTGGAGGTCGAGGGCGTCGAACAGGTCCTGCAGCAAGGCCTCGTCAACCTTAAAACGGGTGGGAAGAAGACCCTGGTGCTCGCCAGCGATCCGGCGCTGATCCGGGGGGAAACCACCACCCTGACCCTTTCCTGCGCCCCGCCGCTGTAGGCCTCGGTTCATTGGAAACAAAAAGGGGCTCCGCGGAGCCCCTTTTTGTCGTCTGGTGTTTCTCAACCGGCCATGGACAGGCGGTTGCGGCCCTCGCGCTTGGATACGTACAGGGCGTTGTCGGCGCGGCGCTGCAGGCTTTCCGGGGACTCGCCCGCCAGCAGGGTGGCGCAACCCAGGCTGATGGAGATTTCCAGCGCTCGGCCTTCTTCGACGTATTGCAGGCCCATCACCGCCAGGCGCAGGCGCTCGCCCACCAGTTGTGCCGCCTCGCGGCTGGTATTGGCCAGCAGCACCAGAAATTCCTCGCCGCCGTAGCGGAACACCATGTCGATGTTGCGCAGGCTGTTCTTCAGCGCGGCGGCCACGACCTTCAGTACTTCGTCGCCGGTGGCGTGGCCGAAGCGGTCGTTGATGCTCTTGAAGTGGTCGATGTCCAGCATCAGCACGGAGAGCGGCTGCATGCTGCGGCGGGCCAGGTCGACCTCGCGCTGCAGGGCTTGGTTCATGGCGATGCGGTTACCGGTATCGGTCAGCGGGTCGCGCAGCGCGCTCTGTAGGGCCGCGCGATAGAGCAGGGCGTTGCGCAGGGGGAACAGCAGGCTGGCGAGCAGGGATTCCAGCTGGCCCAGTTCTTCGTCGCTGAAGCGCTGGTGACGGCGGAAGGTCAGCTCGCCCAGGTATTCGCCCTGGTGGCTCAGGCGGTAGGCGGTCGAGTGGTTGGCGCGCTCGCCGAGTTCCAGGCGCAGGTCGCAGGCGGCCAGCTGGTAGCTCAGTGCGCTCAGCGGCACCAGGCGCTGTACCTGCTGGAAGAAGAGGCCGAGGATGCGATCGACTTCCAGCGAGGTCTGCAGCTGCAGGCTGAGCTGCTGGCGTAGCTGGGCCAGGGTGACCGGCTTCAGCAGCGGCTGGTTGCGGCTGGCATAGCCCAGGCGCTGCAGCTTGGCGGCGTCGAAATCGATGGTGTTGGGCGGGATGGTGGAATTCATGCTGCTCGACCTCCGGCGCTTGAGCGCCTTGTTGGGAGAGCTAGAGCGAATTCTGTGCCACTTTAATAAAGTTCTTTTATTTCAAATGGTTGTGACGTTTCTGGGCGGCTTTTGCGGCAACCTTTCGCCGCTACCTTGACGCCGGTGCTGGCAATCTGATGCCGCTTCGCTGCCGACCGCCGGAAAACCGGCGGTATGCGAGGTCACTGGGCGTCGAGTGCCTGGCCGTTGGCGCCCTTGCTGTCCGGGCCCAGCAGATACAGGTAGACCGGCATGATGTCTTCCGGCGACGGGTTGTTCGCCGGGTTCTCGCCGGGATAGGCCTGGGCGCGCATGCTGGTGCGGGTGGCGCCCGGGTTGACGCTGTTGGCGCGGACCTGGGTGATGCCTTCCACTTCGTCCGCCACGACCTGCATCAGGCCTTCGGTGGCGAACTTGGACACCGCGTAGGCGCCCCAGTAGGCGCGGCCCTTGCGGCCCACGCTGCTGGAGGTGAACACCACCGAGGCGTCGTCCGACAGCTTGAGCAGCGGCAGCAGGGTGCTGGTCAGCATGAACATGGCGTTGACGTTGACCTGCATGACGCGCATGAAGTTGTCGCCGGACAGCTGTTCCAGGGGCGTGCGCGGCCCGACGATGGCGGCGTTGTGCAGCAGGCCGTCGAGGCGTCCGAACTCGTTTTCCACCGTGGCCGCCAGTTCGTCGTACTGGTGCGGCAGGGCGGTCTCCAGGTTGAAGGGGATCACCACCGGCTGCGGATGGCCGGCGGCCTCGATCTCGTCGTAGACCCGGTTGAGGTTTTCCTCGGTCTTGCCCAGCAGCAGCACCGTGGCGCCGTGGGCAGCGCAGGTCTTGGCGGCGGCCGCGCCGATGCCCCGGCCGGCGCCGGTGATCAGGATCACGCGTCCCTTGAGCAGGTCGGGACGGGCTTGGTAATCGAACATCTGAGGCTCCTTCGGAGAGCGGCAAGCTTCAAGTTGGAAAAACGAGAGACATCAGGCGGCGACTAGCAGCTGCACAGGGCGCGTTCGAGCACGGCGCGCAGCTCCAGCGGATGGTCCACCACCACGTCGGCGCCCCAGTGGCGCGGGTTGTCCTCGGGATGGATGTAGCCGTAGGTGACGGCGGCGGTCTTGCAGCCGGCGGCGATGCCGGACTCGATGTCGCGCCGGTCGTCGCCGACGAAGAGGGTCTCGGCGGGGCTCACGCCGATCTTCTGGCAGGCCAGCAGGAGCATGTCCGGTGCCGGCTTGCTGCGCTCGACGTGGTCCGGGCAGACCAGCACGGCGCTGCGGTCGGCCAGTTCCAGCTGCTGCATGATCGGCTCGGCGAAGCACACCGGCTTGTTGGTGGCGACGCCCCAGACCAGCCGCGAGCGTTCGATGTCGGCGAGCAGTTCGTTCATGCCGTCGAACGGCTTGCTGTAGATGGCGCAGTGCTGCTGGTAGCGCTCGAGGAATTCCAGGCGCAGCGCCTCGAAGCCTTCGGCGCCGGGCGCGATGCCGAAGGTGGCGGCGACCATGGCGCGGGCGCCGCCGGACACCACGTCGCGGATCAGCTGGTCGTCCACTGGGGCCAGGTCGCGCGCGGTGCGCATGGCCTGGCACACGGCGACGAAGTCCGGCGCGGTGTCCAGTAGGGTGCCGTCCATGTCGAAGAGAACCGCTCGCAGGGCCATGCGCCTCACTCCTCGCGCAGGGTCTGGATCATGTAGTTGACGTCGACGTCCGCTTCCAGCTTGTAGTGCTTGGTCAGCGGGTTGTAGGTCAGGCCGATGATGTCCCTGACCTGCAGGCCGGCGGCGCGGCTCCAGGCGCCCAGCTCGGAGGGGCGGATGAACTTCTTGAAGTCGTGGGTGCCGCGCGGCAGCAGGCGCAGCAGGTACTCGGCACCGACCACCGCGAACAGGTAGGCCTTGGGATTGCGGTTGATGGTGGAGAAGAACACCTGACCGCCTGGTTTGACCAGCTTGTGGCAGGCGCGGATCACCGAGGAGGGATCGGGCACGTGTTCGAGCATTTCCAGGCAGGTGACCACGTCGAACTGGCCGGGCATTTCCTCGGCCATTTCCTCGGCGGTGATCTGCCGGTATTCGACGTTCACCCCGGATTCGAGCTGGTGCAGCTGGGCCACGGCCAGCGGCGCCTCACCCATGTCGATGCCGGTGACGGTGGCGCCGCGCTGGGCCATGGCCTCGCTGAGGATGCCGCCGCCGCAGCCCACGTCCAGCACCTTCTTGCCGGCCAGGCCGACGCGCTCGTCGATCCAGTTGACCCGTAGCGGGTTGATGTCGTGCAGCGGCTTGAACTCGCTCTCGCGGTCCCACCAGCGGTGGGCGAGGGCCTCGAATTTGGCGATTTCGGCGTGGTCGACGTTGCTCATGGCATGACTCTCTTCAAAGCGAATTCTTGGCGGCGATGCGCTCGCCCCAGGCGCGGGCGTTGGCGATGATGCGCGACTCGTCCAGGCGGGTCAGGCGGCCGTCGTCCAGCAACTGCTTGCCGCCGACCCAGAGGTGCTTCACGCAGCCGCGGCTGCCGGCGTAGATCAGCTGCGAGACCGGGTCGTAGACCGGCTGCTGGGCCAGGCCGGACAGGTCGAAGGCGGCCAGGTCGGCCAGCTTGCCCGGCTCCAGCGAGCCGGTGCAGTCATCCAGGCCCAGGGCGCGGGCGCCGTTGAGGGTGGCCATGCGCAGGGCGGCGTGGGCGTTGAGGGCGGTGGCGCTACCGGCCACGGCCTTGGCCAGCAGGGCAGCGGTGCGGACCTCGCCGAGCAGGTCCAGGTCGTTGTTGCTGGCGGCGCCGTCGGTACCGATGGCGACGTTGACCCCGGCCTGCCAGAGTTTCTCCACCGGGCAGAAGCCGCTGGCCAGCTTGAGGTTGGATTCGGGGCAGTGGATCACGCTGCTGTTGCTTTCCACTAGCAGGGCCACGTCCTCGGCGCTGATCTGGGTCATGTGCACGGCCTGGAAGCGTGGGCCGAGCAGGCCGAGGCCGGCCAGCCGCTGCAGCGGGCGCACGCCGTGCAGTTCCAGGCTCTGCTGCACCTCGAAGGCGGTCTCGTGGACGTGCATGTGGATGCCGGCGTCCAGTTCCTCGGCCAGCATCAGCACCTGGCGCAGCTTGTCGTCGCTGACCGAGTAGGGCGCGTGGGGGCCGAAGGCCACCTTGATGCGCGGGTGCTGCTTGAGGTCGTCGAACAGGCGCAGGCCCTTGCGCAGCGCCTCCTCGGCGTCGCGGGCGCCGGGCGTGGGGAAGTCCAGCACGGGGATGGTCAGCTGGGCGCGGATGCCACTCTTGTGCACCAGCTCGCTGGCCACTTCCGGGAAGAAGTACATGTCGGAGAAGCAGCTGACGCCGCCCTTGATCTGCTCGGCGATGGCCAGCTCGGTGCCGTCGCGCACGAACGCCTCATCCACCCAGCGCGCTTCCGCCGGCCAGATATGGTCCTGCAGCCAGCTCATCAGCGGCAGGTCGTCGGCCAGGCCGCGGAACAGGGTCATGGCGGCATGCCCGTGGGCGTTGACCAGGCCGGGGGTGAGCAGGCAATCGGGCAGTTCGCGGATTTCGCTGGCTGGGTGGCGCATGGCCTCCGCGCGCGGCGCGATCAGGGCGATGCGGCCGTCGCGGATGCCCAGGGCATGGTCCCTCAGCACGACGCCAGCGGGCTCGACGGGCACCAGCCAGGCAGGCAGGAGCAGCAGGTCGAGCGGCTGGCGCGGTTCGGGCATGGCGTGGTATCCAGGCTGAAGGAAACAGGGCGGCAGTATAACTGACCCATGTCGGCGGCGGCTCGCTATAATCCGCGGCTTTTCGTTTCACCGGGCGGGGATGTCATGCGCGACAAGCTGTTGGCGGCAGAGAAGGTAAAGGCCATCGAGTGGCGCGATGACACGCTGTTCCTGCTGGACCAGCGCCTGCTGCCGCGCGAGGAGGCCTGGCTGGCCTACGATTCGGCCGCCGGCGTGGCCGAGGCGATCCGCAGCATGGTGGTGCGCGGGGCCCCGGCCATCGGCATCGCCGCCGCCTTCGGCGTGGCCCTGGGCGCGCGGGCGCGCCTGGAAGCCGGCGGCGACTGGAAGCTTGCGCTGGAAGACGACTTCCGCGTGCTGGCCGAGTCGCGGCCGACCGCCGTCAACCTGTTCTGGGCCCTGGACCGCATGCGCGAGCGCCTGCAGCGCCTGAAGGCGGGCGAGGATGTCCGGGCGGCGCTGGCGGCCGAGGCGATCGGCATCTTCGACAGCGACCGCGAGGCCAACCTGACCATGGCTCAGCTCGGCATGGAGCTGATCCGCAAGCATCAGGATGGCCCGCAGAAGCTGCTCACCCACTGCAATACTGGCGCCCTGGCCACCGGCGGCTTCGGCACCGCGCTGGGGGTGATCCGCGCCGCCCACCTGGGTGGGCTGGTCGAGCGGGTCTACGCCGACGAGACCCGGCCCTGGCTGCAGGGCTCGCGCCTGACCGCCTGGGAGCTTGCGGGCGAGGGCGTGCCGGTCAGTCTGAACGTGGACTCCGCCGCCGCCCACCTGATGAAGACCGAGAGCATCACCTGGGTCATCGTCGGCGCCGACCGCATAACCGCCAATGGCGATGTAGCCAACAAGATCGGCACCTACCAGCTGGCGGTCAACGCCATGCACCACGGCGTGCGCTTCATGGTGGTGGCGCCCAGCTCGACCATCGACATGAGTCTGGAGGATGGCGAGGACATCCTCATCGAGGAGCGCGATGGTCGCGAGCTGCTGGATGTCGGCGAGCAGCGCGTCGCCGCCGATGTACATGCGGTGAACCCGGTGTTCGACGTGACGCCGGCCGACCTGATCGACGTGATCGTCACCGAAAAGGGCGTGGTCGAGCGGCCGGATGCGGCGAAAATGGCCCAGCTCATGTGCCGCAAGCGCCTGCACTGAGGCCATCGTCCGGGCGTCCGGCGGGGTAGGTCTGCACGGGTGACTGTGGTAAGCTCCGGCAGTTCTCGGGCGGCCCCGTGCGGGCCGCTCCAATACGACTTAACTCGTTGATTTGTCGTGAGTCGCCCCCGCTGTGGCGACAACGGCGGACTCCGGTCCGGCCCAGGAAGGGCGTGACGGGGTTTCACCAGAATAAGGAACCAGGCTTCTCATGGGTGAACTGGCCAAAGAAATCCTCCCGGTCAATATCGAAGACGAGCTGAAACAGTCCTATCTGGACTACGCCATGAGCGTGATCGTCGGGCGTGCTCTGCCGGATGCGCGCGACGGCCTGAAGCCGGTGCACCGGCGCGTGCTCTTCGCCATGAGCGAACTGGGCAACGACTGGAACAAGGCGTACAAGAAGTCCGCCCGTGTGGTCGGTGACGTGATCGGTAAGTACCACCCGCACGGCGACACGGCTGTCTACGACACCATCGTGCGCATGGCCCAGCCCTTCTCCCTGCGCTACATGCTGGTCGATGGCCAAGGCAACTTCGGTTCGGTGGACGGCGACAATGCCGCGGCCATGCGATACACCGAAGTGCGCATGGCCAAGCTGGCCCACGAGCTGCTGGCCGACCTGGACAAGGAAACCGTCGACTGGGTGCCCAACTACGACGGCACCGAGCAGATCCCGGCGGTCATGCCGACCAAGATCCCCAACCTGCTGGTCAACGGCTCGTCCGGTATCGCCGTGGGCATGGCCACCAACATCCCGCCGCACAACCTGACCGAGGTGATCGATGGCTGCCTGGCGCTGATCGACAATCCCGAGCTGACCGTCGACGAGCTGATGCAGTACATCCCCGGCCCTGACTTCCCCACCGCCGGCATCATCAACGGTCGCGCGGGCATCATCGAGGCCTACCGCACCGGCCGTGGCCGCATCTACATGCGTGCCCGCGCGACGATCGAGGACATGGAGAAGGGCGGCAACCGCCAACAGATCATCGTCACCGAGCTGCCGTACCAGCTGAACAAGGCGCGTCTGATCGAGAAGATCGCCGAGCTGGTCAAAGAGAAGAAGATCGAAGGCATCACCGAGCTGCGCGACGAGTCCGACAAGGACGGCATGCGCGTGGTCATCGAACTGCGCCGTGGCGAAGTCGGCGAGGTGGTGCTGAACAACCTCTACGCGCAGACCCAGATGCAGAGCGTGTTCGGCATCAACGTGGTGGCCCTGGTCGACGGCCAGCCGCGCATGCTGAACCTCAAGGACATGCTCGAGGTGTTCGTCCGCCACCGCCGCGAAGTGGTGACCCGGCGGACCGTCTACGAGCTGCGCAAGGCCCGTGAGCGCGGCCACATCCTCGAAGGCCAGGCCGTCGCCCTGTCCAACATCGACCCGGTGATCGAGCTGATCAAGAACTCGCCGACCCCGGCCGAGGCCAAGGAGCGCCTGATCGCTACCGCCTGGGCCTCCAGCGCGGTGGAAGCGATGGTCGAGCGCGCCGGTGCCGACTCCTGCCGTCCGGAAGACCTGGACCCGCAGTACGGCCTGCGCGACGGCAAGTACTACCTGTCGCCCGAGCAGGCCCAGGCCATCCTCGAGCTGCGCCTGCACCGTTTGACCGGCCTGGAACATGAGAAGCTGCTGGCCGAGTACCAGGAAATCCTGGTCCAGATCGGCGAGCTGATCCGCATCCTGACCAGCCCCGAGCGCCTGATGGAAGTCATCCGCGAGGAGCTGGAGAAGGTCAAGGCCGAGTTCGGCGACGCCCGCCGCACCGAGATCATGGCCTCGCAGATGGACCTGACCATCGCCGACCTGATCACCGAGGAAGAGCGCGTCGTCACCATTTCCCATGGCGGCTACGCCAAGTCCCAGCCGCTGCATGCCTACCAGGCCCAGCGCCGTGGCGGCAAGGGCAAGTCGGCCACCGGGGTGAAGGACGAGGACTACGTCGAGCACCTGCTGGTCGCCAACAGCCACGCCACCCTGCTGCTGTTCTCCAGCAAGGGCAAGGTCTACTGGCTGCGCACCTTCGAGATTCCGGAAGCCTCGCGCACTGCGCGCGGCCGTCCGCTGGTCAACCTGCTGCCGCTGGACGAGGGTGAGCGCATCACCGCCATGCTGCAGATCGACCTGGAAGCCCTGCAGCGCGAGGCCGGCGACGAGGAAGAACTCGACGAGGCCGAGGGCGCTGTGCTCGAAGGCGAGGTGGTCGAGCCGGAAGTCGAGGAAGTCGAAGGCGATACCCCGGAACTGGTGGCTGAGCCCACCGGTGCCTACATCTTCATGGCCACCGCGTTCGGTACCGTGAAGAAGACTCCGCTGGTGCAGTTCAGCAAGCCGCGCTCCAGCGGCCTGATCGCCCTGCGCCTGGACGAGGGCGACACCCTGATCGCCGCCGCCATCACCGACGGCGCCAAGGAAGTCATGCTGTTCTCCAGCGCCGGCAAGGTGATCCGCTTCGCCGAGAGCATGGTGCGCACCATGGGCCGTACCGCCCGCGGTGTGCGCGGCATGCGCCTGGGCAAGGAGCAGCAGCTGATCTCCATGCTGATCCCCGAATCCGGCGCACAGATCCTCACCGCCTCGGAGCGTGGCTTCGGCAAGCGCACCGGCCTGGGCAAGTTCCCGCGTCGTGGTCGTGGTGGCCAGGGCGTGATCGCGATGGTGATCAACGAGCGCAACGGCAAGCTGGTCGGCGCCGTGCAGGTGCAGGGCGGCGAGGAGATCATGCTGATCTCCGACCAGGGCACCCTGGTGCGTACCCGCGTCGACGAAGTGTCGTTCTCCTCGCGCAACACCCAGGGCGTGACCCTGATCAAGCTGACCAAGGACGAGACCCTGGTCGGCCTGGAGAGGGTGCAGGAGCCATCCGGCGGCGACGAGGACGAGCTGGAGGCGCTGGAAGGCGAGGCCGGCGAGCAGAACGAAGATGCGGTGACCGACGCCGAAGAGGGCGCGGATACCGGCAACAGCGAAGAGTGAGAGTCGAAGTGAGCAAACGAGCCCATAACTTCTGCGCTGGCCCGGCCGCGCTGCCCACCGCCGTTCTGCAGCGCGCCCAGGCCGAGATGCTCGACTGGCAGGGTCGTGGCCTCTCCGTGATGGAGATGAGCCACCGCAGCGACGAGTACGTGGCCATCGCCGAGAAGGCCGAGCAGGACCTGCGCGACCTGCTGAGCATCCCCAACGACTACAAGGTGCTGTTCCTGCAGGGCGGCGCCAGCCAGCAGTTCGCCGAAATTCCGCTGAACCTGCTGCCGGAAGACGGCACCGCCGACTACATCGAGACCGGCATCTGGTCGAAGAAGGCCATCGAGGAAGCGCGTCGTTACGGCAACATCAACGTCGCCGCCAGCGCCAAGGGCTACGACTACTTCGCCATCCCCGGGCAGAACGAGTGGCAGCTGTCGAAGGACGCCGCCTACGTGCACTACGCCAGCAACGAGACCATCGGCGGCCTGCAGTTCGACTGGATTCCCGAAGTGGGCGACACCCCGCTGGTGGTGGACATGTCCTCGGACATCCTCTCCCGCGAGATCGACGTGTCCAAGTTCGGCCTGATCTACGCCGGCGCGCAGAAGAACATCGGCCCGAGCGGCCTGGTCGTCGCCATCGTCCGCGAAGACCTGCTGGGCCGCGCCCGCAGCGTCTGCCCGACCATGCTCAATTACAAGATCGCCGCCGACAACGGCTCCATGTACAACACCCCGGCGACCTACTCTTGGTACCTCTCCGGCCTGGTCTTCGAGTGGCTGAAGGAGCAGGGCGGCGTCGCCGCGATGGAGCAGCGCAACAAGGCCAAGAAGGACCTGCTGTACAAGGCCATCGATGCCAGCGACTTCTACAGCAACCCGATCCAGCCGAGCGCCCGCTCCTGGATGAACGTGCCGTTCCGCCTGGCCGACGAGAAGCTGGACAAGGCCTTCCTGGCCGGCGCCGACGCCCGCGGCCTGCTCAACCTCAAGGGCCACCGCTCGGTGGGCGGCATGCGTGCCTCCATCTACAACGCCACCGGCCTGGACGCCGTGGAGGCGCTGGTGGCCTACATGGCCGAGTTCGAGAAGGAGCACGGCTGATGAGCGACGCCGATCAGCTCAAGGCGCTGCGGGTTCGCATCGACAGCCTCGACGAGAAGATCCTCGAGCTGATCAGCGAGCGCGCGCGCTGCGCCCAGGACGTGGCGCGGGTCAAGATGGCCTCCCTGCCGGAAGGCGAGAAGCCGGTGTTCTACCGCCCCGAGCGCGAAGCCTGGGTGCTCAAGCACATCATGGAGCTGAACAAGGGGCCGCTGGACAACGAGGAAATCGCGCGGCTGTTCCGCGAGATCATGTCCTCCTGCCTGGCCCTGGAGCAGCCGCTCAAGGTCGCCTACCTCGGCCCGGAAGGCACCTTCAGCCAGGCGGCGGCGATGAAGCATTTCGGCCACTCGGTGATCAGCGTGCCGATGGCCGCCATCGACGAGGTGTTCCGCGAAGTGGCCGCCGGCGCGGTCAACTTCGGCGTGGTGCCGGTGGAGAACTCCACCGAGGGTGCGATCAACCACACCCTGGACAGCTTCCTCGAACACGACATGGTCATCTGCGGCGAGGTGGAGCTGCGCATCCACCACCACCTGCTGGTCGGCGAGACCACCAAGACCGACAAGATCACCCGCATCTATTCCCACGCCCAGTCCCTGGCCCAGTGCCGCAAATGGCTGGACGCGCACTACCCGAACGTCGAGCGGGTGGCGGTCTCCAGCAACGCCGACGCGGCCAAGCGGGTGAAGAGCGAGTGGAACTCGGCGGCGATCGCCGGCGATATGGCGGCCAACCTCTATGGCCTGACCAAGCTGCAGGAAAAGATCGAGGACCGCCCGGACAACTCCACGCGCTTCCTCATCATTGGTAGCCAGGAAGTACCGCCGACCGGCGACGACAAGACCTCGGTCATCGTCTCCATGCGCAACAAGCCGGGCGCCCTGCACGAGTTGCTGGTGCCGTTCCACACCAACGGCATCGACCTGACTCGCATCGAGACCCGCCCGTCGCGCAGCGGCAAGTGGACCTACGTGTTCTTCATCGACTTCGTCGGCCACCACCAGGACCCGCTGATCAAGGACGTGCTGGAGAAGATCAACAGCGAAGCCGTCGCCCTGAAGGTGCTGGGTTCCTACCCGAAAGCGGTTCTCTGAGGAGCCATCATGAGCTGCGATTTCCTCGCCCTGGCCGTACCGGGTGTACAGAAACTCTCGCCCTACGTGCCGGGCAAGCCGGTCGACGAACTGGCTCGCGAGCTGGATCTCGATCCGGCCGGCATCGTCAAGCTGGCCAGCAACGAGAATCCGCTGGGTCCGTCGCCCAAGGCGCTGGAGGCGATCCGCGCCGAACTGGCCGAGCTGACCCGCTATCCCGACGGCAACGGCTTCGAGCTGAAGCAGAAGCTGGCAGCCCGCTGTGGCGTCAGCCCGGCCCAGGTGACTCTGGGCAACGGCTCCAACGATATTCTCGACCTGGTTGCCCGCGCCTGGTTGGCGCCGGGCCTGAACGCGGTGTTCAGCCAGTACGCCTTCGCCGTATATCCGATTGTTACCCAGGCGGTCGGTGCCCAAGGCAAGGTGGTGCCGGCCAGGGATCATGGTCATGACCTGGAAGCCATGCTGGCGGCCATCGACGCCAATACCCGCGTGGTGTTCGTCGCCAACCCGAACAACCCGACCGGCACCTGGTTCGGTCCCGATGCTCTGGAGCGCTTCCTCGCCCGCGTGCCGGAGAATGTGCTGGTAGTGCTGGACGAGGCCTATATCGAGTACGCCGAGGGCGGCGAGCTGCCGGATGGCCTCGACTACCTGGCGCGATACCCGAACCTGCTGGTCTCGCGCACCTTCTCCAAGGCCTACGGCCTGGCCTCGCTGCGGGTCGGCTATGCGCTGAGTTCGCCGCAGGTGGCGGACGTGCTCAACCGCGTGCGTGCGCCGTTCAACGTCAACAGCCTGGCCCTGGCCGCCGCCTGCGCCGCGCTGGACGATGCCGACTACCTGGCCGCCAGCCGCCGCACCAACGATGCCGGCATGGCGCAGCTGGAAGAGGGCTTCCGTGGCCTGGGCCTGAGCTGGATTCCCAGCAAGGGCAACTTCATCGCCGTCGACTTCGGCCGCGACGCCGCGCCGATCAACCAGGCGCTGCTGCAGGCCGGGGTGATCGTACGTCCGGTGGCAGGCTACGGCATGCCGACCTTCCTGCGCGTGTCCATCGGCACCGAGCAGGAGAACGCCCGCTTCCTCGAAGCGCTGGAGCGGATTCTCCGTGGCTGACGTCATGCCGGCCGGCAGGCTCGGCCGCCTGGTGGTGGTGGGGCTCGGCCTGATCGGCGGCTCCTTCGCCAAGGGTATCCGCGAGAAGCGGTTGTTCGACGAAGTGGTGGGCGTGGACCTGGACCCGGAGTCGCGCCGCCTGGCGGTGGAGCTGGGCGTGGTCGACCGCTGCGAGACCGAGCTGGCCGCCGCCTGTCAGGGCGCTGCGGTGATCCAGTTGGCGGTGCCTATCCTGGCCATGGAAAAGGTCCTGGCCCAGTTGGCGCGGCTCGACCTGGGGGGCGCGGTGCTCACCGACGTGGGCAGCGCCAAGGGCAACGTGGTGCGCGCGGCGCGTCTGGCCTTCGACGGCAGGGTAGAGCGCTTCGTCCCGGGCCATCCCATCGCCGGCTCGGAGGAGAGCGGGGTGGAGGCTTCCAACGCCGAGCTGTTCCGCCGGCACAAGGTGATCCTCACTCCGCACGAAAGCACCGATGCCGCTGCGCTGGCACTGGTCGACGGCCTGTGGCGCGCCCTGGGCGCCGATGTGGAGCACATGGAGGTGGAGCACCATGATCAGGTGCTGGCTGCTACCAGCCACCTGCCGCATCTGCTGGCCTTCACCCTGGTCGACTCGCTGGCCAAGCGCAGCGAGAACCTGGAAATCTTCCGCTACGCCGCTGGCGGCTTCCGCGATTTCACGCGGATCGCCGGCAGCGACCCGGTAATGTGGCACGACATCTTCCTCGCCAACCGCGAGGCCGTGCTGCGCACCCTCGACGCATTTCGCGACGACCTCGACGCCCTGCGCGGCGCGGTCGACGCTGGGGACGGGCATCAGTTGCTGGGCGTGTTCACCCGCGCCCGTCATGCCCGCGAGCATTTCAGCAAAATCCTGGCCCGCAGGGCCTATGTGGACGCCATGCACTCGAACGACCTGATCTACCTCGCCAACCCCGGTGGCTCCCTCTCCGGCCGCATCCGCGTGCCCGGCGACAAGTCCATCTCGCACCGCTCGATCATGCTCGGCTCGCTGGCCGAAGGCACCACCCAGGTGGAGGGCTTCCTCGAGGGCGAGGACGCCCTGGCCACCCTGCAGGCCTTCCGCGACATGGGCGTGGTGATCGAAGGCCCGCATCACGGCAAGGTGACCATCCACGGCGTCGGCCTGAACGGCCTCAAGCCGCCGCCCGGCCCGCTCTACCTGGGCAACTCCGGCACCTCCATGCGCCTGCTCTCCGGCCTGCTCGCCGCGCAGCCGTTCGACACCGTGCTGAGTGGCGACGCCTCGCTGTCCAAGCGCCCGATGAACCGCGTGGCCAAGCCGCTGCGCGAGATGGGCGCGGTGATCGAGACCGGCCCCGAAGGCCGCCCGCCGCTGACCATTCGCGGCGGCCAGCGCCTGACCGGCATGAGCTACGAGATGCCGATGGCCAGTGCCCAGGTCAAATCCTGCCTGCTGCTGGCCGGCCTGTACGCCGCCGGCGAGACCAGCGTGACCGAGCCGGCGCCGACCCGCGACCACACCGAGCGCATGCTGCGCGGCTTCGGCTATCCGGTGGCGGTCGACGGCAACGTCGCCACTGTCGAGTCCGGTCACAAGCTCAGCGCCACCCATATCGAAGTACCGGCGGACATCTCCTCGGCTGCCTTCTTCCTGGTCGCCGCGAGCATCGCCGAGGGCTCCGAGCTGGTGCTGGAGCACGTAGGCATCAACCCGACCCGTACCGGGGTGATCGACATCCTCAAGCTGATGGGCGCCGACCTGACCCTGGAAAACCAGCGCGAAGTCGGCGGCGAGCCGGTGGCGGACATCCGAGTGCGTGCCGCCAGGCTGAAGGGCATCGATATCCCCGAGGACCTGGTGCCGCTTGCCATCGATGAATTCCCGGTGCTGTTCGTCGCCGCCGCCTGCGCCGAAGGGCGCACCGTGCTGCGTGGCGCCGAGGAGCTGCGGGTCAAGGAGTCCGACCGCATCCAGGTGATGGCCGATGGCCTGATCGCCCTGGGTGTGAAGGCCGAGCCGACCCCGGACGGCATCATCATCGAGGGTGGTGCGATCGGTGGCGGCGAAGTGTGGAGCCATGGCGACCACCGCATCGCCATGTCCTTCAGCGTCGCCTCGCTGCGCGCGACTGCACCGATCCGCATCCACGACTGCGCCAACGTCGCCACCTCCTTCCCCAACTTCCTCGGTCTGGCGGCACAGACCGGCATCCGCGTGGCGGAAGAGAGCAAGGCATGAACGCCGTCGTCATCACCATCGACGGGCCGAGCGGCTCGGGCAAGGGTACCATCGCCGGCCTGCTGGCCAACCAGCTGGGCTGGAAACTGCTGGACTCCGGCGCCCTGTACCGCCTGCTGGCCTTCGCCGCTGGCAACCATGGTATCGACCTGACCAACGAGGAAGCGCTGAAGACCCTGGCCGCCCACCTGGACGTGCAGTTCGTCGGCAAGCGCATCATCCTCGAGGGCGAGGAGGTCACCGACGCCATCCGCAACGAGCAGGTCGGCGCCGGCGCTTCCATGGTCGCGTCCCTGCCGGCCGTGCGCGAGGCACTGCTGCAGCGCCAGCGCGCCTTCCGCGAGGCACCGGGCCTGGTGGCCGACGGTCGTGACATGGGCACCGTGGTGTTTCCGGACGCGCCGTTGAAGATCTACCTGACCGCCAGCGCCGAGGAGCGCGCGCGTCGCCGCTACCTGCAGTTGAAAGGCAAGGTCGAAGGTGTTAGCCTGCCGAGTCTGCTAGACGAGATTCGTGCGCGCGACGAGCGCGACATGCAGCGCGCGGTGGCTCCGCTGAAGCCGGCGGTCGACGCCATCCAGCTGGATTCCACCGAGCTGACCATCGAGCAGGTGATGGAAAGAATTCTCAGCGAGGTCGCCAGTCGCGATCTTGCAGGGCAATGAGCCACGGCTGCCTTAAGTCGAAAGGCTCGCAAGGAGGCATGCGGGAGACCAGTCATAGTCCCGCAGGCCTCTTTTTACATGAACGAACCCACATTGTCTGGAGTGTGGTTTGGGCGAATCCCCGCCCTTGATCAACAGGAATCAACATGAGCGAAAGCTTTGCAGAACTTTTTGAAGAAAGCCTGAAATCCCTCGACATGCAGCCGGGTGCCATCATCACCGGCATTGTGGTCGACATCGACGGTGACTGGGTCACCGTGCATGCCGGCCTGAAGTCCGAGGGCGTCATCCCGCTCGACCAGTTCTTCAACGAACAAGGCGAGCTGACCATCAAGGTCGGTGACGAAGTCCACGTTGCGCTGGACGCTGTGGAAGACGGCTTCGGTGAAACCAAGCTGTCCCGCGAGAAAGCCAAGCGTGCCGAGTCCTGGCTGGTTCTGGAAGCCGCTTTCAATGCTGAGGAAGTGGTCAAGGGCGTCATCAACGGCAAGGTCAAAGGCGGCTTCACCGTTGACGTCAACGGCATCCGCGCGTTCCTGCCGGGCTCCCTGGTCGATGTCCGTCCGGTGCGTGATACCACTCACCTGGAAGGCAAAGAGCTGGAGTTCAAGGTCATCAAGCTGGACCAGAAGCGCAACAACGTTGTCGTTTCCCGTCGCAGCGTGCTGGAAGCCGAGAACAGCGCCGAGCGCGAAGCTCTGCTGGAATCCCTGCAGGAAGGCCAGCAGGTCAAAGGTATCGTCAAGAACCTCACCGACTACGGTGCGTTCGTTGACCTGGGCGGCGTAGATGGTCTGCTGCACATCACCGACATGGCCTGGAAGCGCATCAAGCACCCGTCCGAGATCGTCAACGTCGGCGACGAGATCGACGTCAAGGTCCTGAAGTACGACCGCGAGCGCAACCGCGTCTCCCTGGGTCTGAAGCAGCTGGGCGAAGATCCGTGGGTCGCCATCAAGGCGCGCTACCCGGAAGGTACCCGCGTTACCGCCAAAGTCACCAACCTCACCGACTACGGCTGCTTCGCCGAGCTGGAAGAGGGCGTGGAAGGCCTGGTGCACGTGTCCGAGATGGATTGGACCAACAAGAACATCCACCCGTCCAAGGTCGTTCAGGTCGGCGACGAAGTGGAAGTTCAGGTTCTCGACATCGACGAAGAGCGTCGTCGTATCTCCCTGGGCATCAAGCAGTGCAAGTCCAACCCGTGGGAAGACTTCTCCGGCCAGTTCAACAAGGGCGACAAGATCTCCGGCACCATCAAGTCGATCACCGATTTCGGTATCTTCATCGGCCTGGACGGCGGCATCGACGGTCTGGTTCACCTGTCCGACATCTCCTGGAACGAAGTGGGCGAAGAAGCCGTACGTCGTTTCAAGAAGGGCGACGAGCTGGAAACCGTCATCCTCTCCGTTGATCCGGAGCGTGAGCGCATCTCCCTGGGCATCAAGCAGCTGGAAGACGATCCGTTCTCCAACTACGCCTCCCTGAACGAGAAAGGCACCATCGTGCGCGGTACCGTCAAGGAAGTGGACGCCAAGGGCGCCGTGATCAGCCTGGGCGGCGACATCGAAGGCATCCTGAAAGCCTCCGAAATCAGCCGTGACCGCGTCGAAGACGCGCGCAACGTGCTGAAAGAAGGCGACGAAGTCGAAGCCAAGATCATCAGCATCGACCGCAAGTCCCGCGTTATCAGCCTGTCCGTCAAGTCCAAAGACGTCGAAGACGAAAAGGATGCGATGAAAGAGCTGCGTAACAAGCAGGAAACCGAAACCACTGGTCCGACCACCATCGGTGATCTGATCCGTGCGCAGATGAACCAGAACTAAGTTCCGGTGCTTCTGGAAAAAGGGCGACTTCGGTCGCCCTTTTTCATTTCCGGGCGATTCGTATTTTTCCTCTTGACATTTGGGCTATCCAAACATTGGCAGGCGTGCTAAAACACCCTATCAGTTGATCTAGCCGCTTGAAAAAGAAGGGAAAACCATGACCAAGTCGGAGTTGATCGAGCGCATTGTCACTCACCAGGGACTGCTGTCCTCCAAGGATGTGGAGCTCGCGATCAAGACCATGCTGGAGCAGATGTCCCAGGCTCTGGCGACTGGCGACCGGATCGAGATTCGTGGCTTTGGCAGCTTCTCTCTGCACTATCGTGCTCCTAGGGTCGGAAGAAACCCGAAGACCGGCGAGTCGGTTCGACTGGATGGCAAGTACGTGCCGCATTTCAAACCTGGCAAAGAGCTGCGCGATCGCGTCAATGACGAGTAAGATCACGGTTTTTCCGTCGCCCTGGGAAGCTGAACATGCTCAGCGGAATTAAGCGCTTCATCGTCGTTTCGGGTCTGCTGCTCGTCGGCGCTCTGGTTCTGGTGTTCGTCCTGCAGAACAGTCAGCAGTCGCAATTCCAGTTCCTGCTCTGGGCGACCCCGGAGCTGCCGTTCTCCGTGGTGCTGGTCGCCGCCTTCCTGCTGGGTGTCCTCTCCAGCCTCTTCTTCAGCCTGATCCTCGCCTGGCGGATGGCTGGACGCTCGGCGCGCGCAAGGCGCGAAACACAAGTCGCTTCCTCAGTGGCGAAGAGCAACTAAACCTTTGCAGATGTTGTCGAACGCTGCCTGCAATCTGGATCAACCCTAGATGAACTATCTGCCCATGAAACGGGTGCTTGTAACAGGAGCCACCGGTTTCGTCGGCGGTGCGTTGATGCGCAGGCTCGGCGCGGAGCCTGGCATGGTGCCTGTCGCGGGCGTGCGTCGTGTACCCGCTCCAGCAGAAGCTTCTGTCGAATATCTGGCACTGGGTGATCTCGAGGATTGCCGGGTGAGCCCGCAGGATCTGCAAGGCTTCTCCGCAGTGGTGCATGCTGCCGCTCGCGTGCATGTGATGCACGATCATGCCGCCGATCCCTTGGCCGAGTTCCGCAGGGTCAATGTCCAGGGCACGCTGGCGCTGGCTACGGCGGCTGCGGCGGCGGGCGTGCGCCGTTTCGTGTTCCTCAGTTCGGTCAAGGTCAATGGCGAGGCGAGCCGGCCCGGAGAGCCCATCCGCGCCGATGACGCGCCTGTGCCACCGAGCGATCCCTATGGCCTCTCCAAGTACGAAGCCGAGCAGGGCCTGCGCAGGATCGCCGACGAGACCGGCATGGAACTGGTCATCGTTCGTCCCCCGCTGGTCTACGGGCCGGGTGTGCGTGCCAATTTCCTCAGCCTGATGCGCTGGTTGCGCCTCGGCATACCGCTGCCGCTTAGCGGCGTGGATAACCGCCGTAGTTTTGTCGCGCTGGATAATCTGGTCGATTTGCTGGTGTGTTGCGTCCGCCACCCAGCCGCGGCCAACCAGACGCTATTGGTCAGCGATGGTGACGATATCTCCACTTCCGAACTACTGCGTCGCCTGGGCGCTGCGATGGGTCGCCCTGCGCGCCTGTGGGGTTCCCGGCTGGTGAAGCGCCTGCTGATTGCGACGGGCAGGGATTCCCTGGTCCAGCGCCTGTACGGCTCGCTGCAACTGGATATAGACAAGACGCGAGAGCTTCTGGGCTGGACTCCGCCCGTGCGCAGCGAGCAGGCGCTACGGGAAACCGCTGAGCATTTCCTGCGGAGACGCGCATGCTGACGGTCGGCTGGCTGCTTGCGGCCGCGCTGTGCGTTGCCTGGGTGGGGACCTGGCTGGTGCGTGCGTATGCGCTTCATCACAGCATCATGGACGTTCCCAACCAGCGGAGTTCGCATGTGGTGCCCACGCCGCGCGGTGGCGGCGTGGCCATCGTCCTGAGCTTCGTCGCGGCCCTGCCGATGGTCGTCCAGGGCGGATGGCTCGAAGTTCACCACGCCATCGCCCTCGGTGGTGCGGGAAGTCTCGTCGCTCTGGTCGGCTTTCTTGACGATCATCGACCCATTTCCGCCCGCTGGCGGCTTCTGGTGCATTTTGTGGCGGCGGCCTGGGGGCTATACTGGCTGGGCGGCATGCCGCCCCTGCAGTTCGGCGACGCATATATCCCGTGGGGTGTCTGGGGAATTCCGGTCGGGCTTCTGTATCTGGTCTGGATGCTCAATCTCTATAACTTCATGGATGGCATCGACGGTATCGCCGGGGTTGAAGCGGTTACCACCTGCGCCGCCGTGGCACTGATCTGCGGATTGACGGGGGACTGGCAGGCTGCGGTGCTTCCCGCTCTCCTGGCTGTTTCGGTGGGTGGCTTCCTCTACTGGAATCTTCCCCCGGCCAGGATCTTCATGGGGGACGCCGGCAGCGGTTTTCTCGGGTTGATCCTGGGGTTGCTGTCGTTGCAGATGGCTTGGGCCAACCCTGATCTGCTCTGGGCCTGGCTGATATTGCTGGCCGTGTTTCTGGTGGATGCCACCATCACCCTGTTGCGCCGTCTGTGGCGGGGTGTGCGCGTATACGAAGCTCATCGGGAGCACGCCTATCAGCACGCCGCGCGTCGTTTGCGGGCACATCGGCCAGTGACCGCGGCGGTTGCCGCGATCAATCTGTTCTGGCTGCTGCCGCTGGCCTGCTGGGTGGTGCTGAAGGGTGATGCCTGGTTCGTTGTTCCGTTGGCCTATGGGCCATTGATCTGGTTGGTGTTGAAATACCGTGCGGGTTTGGCTGAGTAGTACCACTTTATTTCGTTGCGAGGCATGGAGCCCATGAATTTGCGCGCATGGTTGTTGAAATGGCCGCGCCGATACAAACGACTTCTGCAGGTCAGCGTCGATGTGCTGATCTGTTGGGCCGCCCTGTGGCTGGCATTCTGGGTCAGGCTGGGGTCCGACAAGCTCGTCGATCCCTTCGATGACCATCTCTGGTTGTTCCTGGCGGCCCCCGCTATCGCAATTCCCATCTATATCCGCTCCGGCATGTACCGGGCCGTATTGCGCTACCTGGGCAACGACGCACTGATCAGCATCTTCAAGGCGGTGACGATTTCGGCCCTGGTGCTGGCGCTGGTGGTCTACTGGAACCGGGATTCCCAGGCGCTGGTGCCACGCTCGCTGGTGTTCAACTACTGGTGGCTGAGTCTGCTGATGGCGGGGGGCGTGCGCCTGCTGATGCGCCAGTACTTCATGGGCAACTGGCTCGATGTCCGTGCCGCCATGAGCCTCATGGGCAAGGACGACGACCTGCCGCGCGTGGCGATCTACGGCGCCGGCACCGCCGGCAACCAGCTGGTCGCCGCGTTGCGCATGGGGCGTGCCATGCGCCCCGTGGCGTTCATCGATGATGACGACAGCATCGCCACCCGGGTCATCGCCGGGCTCAAGGTGTACAAGCCCAAGCACATCGACCAGATGATCAACGAGACCGCGGCCCAGGAAATCCTGCTGGCCATCCCTTCCGCGACCCGGGCGCGGCGCAAGGAAATCCTGCAGCATCTCGAGACCTTCCCTCTGCATATCCGCTCGGTGCCGGCGATCATGGACCTGGCCAGCGGCCGGGTGCGGGTCGACGACATCCAGGAAGTCGACATCGCCGACCTGCTGGGCCGCGATGCCGTGCCGCCCCAGGTGGAGCTGTTCGAGCGCTGCATCCGCGACAAGGTGGTGATGGTGACCGGTGCCGGCGGCTCCATCGGCTCGGAGCTGTGTCGGCAGCTGATCGGCAGCCGTCCGCGCACGGTCGTGCTGATCGACCACGCCGAATTCAACCTGTACAGCATCCATGCCGAGCTGGAGGACTACCTCCAGCGCGAATCCCTGCCCATCCGGCTGGTACCGATTCTCGGCTCCGTCCGCTCGCAGTCGCACATGCTGGACGTGATGCGGGCATGGCGGGTCGATACCGTCTACCACGCGGCGGCCTACAAGCATGTGCCCATGGTCGAGCACAACATCGCCGAAGGCGTGCGCAACAACGTGCTGGGCACCCTGAGCACGGCCCAGGCGGCGCTGAAGGCCGGCGTCGAGCATTTCGTGCTGATCTCCACGGACAAGGCGGTGCGGCCGACCAATGTGATGGGCGGCACCAAGCGCCTCGCGGAGATGATCCTGCAGGCGCTGAGTCGGGAATCGGCGCCCGTGCTGTTCAGCGATCCGAGCGGGCTGCACCAGGTCAACAAGACCCGTTTCACCATGGTGCGCTTCGGCAATGTGCTGGGCTCCTCGGGCTCGGTGATTCCCCTGTTCCGCGAGCAGATCAAGCGGGGCGGGCCGGTCACCGTCACCCATCCGTCCATCACCCGCTACTTCATGACCATCTCCGAGGCGGCTCAACTGGTGATTCAGGCGGGCGCAATGGGGCAGGGTGGCGACGTATTCGTGCTGGACATGGGCCAGCCGGTGCGGATTCTCGACCTCGCCGAGAAGATGATCCACCTTTCCGGCCTGAGCATCCGTTCGGAGCGCAGTCCCCTCGGCGACATCTCCATCGAGTTCACCGGACTGCGGCCCGGCGAGAAGCTCTATGAGGAGCTGCTGATCGGCGACAATGTGACACCGACCGAGCACCCCATGATCATGCGCGCCAGCGAAGAGCGCCTGTCCTGGGAGCGCATGAAGGCGGTACTGGAGAACATGCTCGGCGCTCTTGAGCGTGATGACTACGACAAGGTCCGCCAGTTGCTGAGAGAGACCGTCAGCGGTTATGCGCCGGAAGGTGACATAGTCGACTGGATTCATGTGCAGCGTTACACGGATCTGTAACTTCTAGGGTTTGACAGCCCGTGGGTGGTAACTAGCCTTGCGATTGGCGCGACCGGATTTGCGCCAATCAACCAAAGGAGTTCCACCATGTTGAAGAAGTGTCTCGCTGCACTGATCTACCCCTCGCTGCTCGCTTTCTCCCTCAATGCCTCCGCCGCCGCCGAAGCCACTGCCGTTCCCGGCAAGACGGCGCATCAGGTCGTGATCGCCCAGGTCAATCTCAATACCGCCGACGTCGCCACGCTCGAATCCGAGCTGGTGGGTATCGGCCAGACCAAGGCCCAGGCCATCGTCGACCATCGCGACGCCAACGGTCCGTTCGCGTCGGTGGACGAGCTGCTGGAGGTCAAGGGCATCGGTCCGGCCACCCTGGAGAAGAACCGCGACAGGCTGAGCGTCAACTGACCAAGGGGTAGCGGCCGAGCAGCGCGACCGAGGCCCCGAGCGCCGGAGTTGTCGCAGCGATTGCAGTAAGCACGGCAAGGCATGCCGAAGCCCGGCGCCTGTTCGCATTGGCCGCCCGCAAACCGATTGAAGCCGGTCACCGACCGGCTTTTTTCATGTCCGCAGACGCTACAATCACACGCTCTTCAAGCTGTAGCGGACGCTTCGCATGCAACCAGTACGACCCACTCTGGGATTCGCCGGTATCGGCCTGATGGGGCTGCGCATGGCGCATCGCCTGCTGCAGGCCGGCTATCCCCTTAACGTCTGGAACCGCTCGGCCGACAAATGTGCGCCGCTGCTACAGGCTGGCGCGCATGATGTGGCGACGCCGGCGGAGCTGGGCGCGGGATCGGACATCGTCATGCTTTGCCTGGCCGACACTGCGGCGGTGCGTCAGGTGGTGTTCGGCGAGGGCGGAATCGTCGAGCAAGCAAGACCCGGCCAACTGCTGGTGGATTTTTCCAGTCTCGACCCTGCGGCGACCCGCGAAATGGCGGAGGCGCTTGAAGGGCACACTGGCATGCGCTGGGTGGACGCTCCGGTTTCCGGCGGCGTCCAGGGCGCAGAGGCGGGTTCGCTGGCGATCATGGCAGGCGGTCGCGGCGAGGACGTGGATTCCCTGCGGCCGATCCTGGCGAACCTGGGCCAGCGCGTGACCCACATGGGCTGCGTCGGCTCGGGTCAGGTCACCAAGGTCTGCAACCAGATGTTGGTCGCCTGCAATGCACTGGTGATCGCCGAGGCCGTCGCCCTGGCGGAACGCGCCGGCGTTGATACCCATCTCCTGGCCGACGCCCTGGCCGGCGGTTTTGCCGATTCCAGGCCGCTGCAGATACTCGCCCCGCAGATGGCCGAGAGCCGTTTCGAACCCATCAAGTGGCACGTGCGCACGCTGCTCAAGGACCTGGATACCGCCGTCAGGCTGGCCCACGAGCAAGGCAGGGCCACGCCCATGAGCGGCCTGGCCGCCCAGCTGATGCGGTTGCACGGCAGCCAGGGCCATCTCGAACATGATCCGGCGACCCTGATCCAGCTGTTCCGCGAGGAGCGGCCATGAAGATCGCCGCGAACCTGTCCCTGCTGTTCGGCGAGCTGCCGCTGTTGCAACGCCCACAGGCGGCCGCAGCGGCGGGGTTCGACGGGGTGGAGATCCAGTTTCCCTACGAGGTGTCGGCGACATCGTTGCGCGAGGTGCTGGAGCGCAGTTCGATGCCGCTGGTGCTGGTCAACCTGCCGGCCGGCGACCTGATGGCCGGGGGCGCTGGGTTGGCGGCCGTGCCCGAGCGGCAGGCGCAGTTCGACGCCGCCTTGCGCGAGGCGCTGGACTACGCGGCCGTGGTCCGCCCGCAATGCGTCAACGTGTTGCCCGGACGGCTGGCCGAAGGCGTTCCCCGCGAGCAGGCGCTGGCCACCCTGGAGGCCAACCTGCGCGAGGCGGCGGAGCGGTTCCAGGCGCTGGGCATCCGGGTACTGTGCGAGGCGATCAATCCGCTGGACATGCCCGGCTTCCTGATCAATACGGCCGAGCAACTGGACGAGCTGCTGCGCAGGGTGGATCACCCCAACTGCCAGGCACAGCTCGACCTCTACCACATGGCCCGCCAGGGCCTGGATGTCGCCGCCTGCATCGAGCGTCTGGCGGGCAGGACCGGGCACGTCCAGTTCGCCGATTGCCCGGGACGCGGCGCGCCGGGCACGGGTGAGCTGGCGTTCGTGCCGTTGCTGGAGGTCCTGGAGGCAACCGGCTACCAGGGCTGGCTGGGCGCGGAGTACAGTCCAGGCGGTGATACCTCGGCCAGCCTGGCGTGGCTGGCCGGCTGGCGCGGGTGAGCCGCCTGCCTCAGTCCCTGGGGTAGTCGTTGAGCGAGATGACCCGGGTCTTGCCGACGCGGTGGCGGTAGATCTCGCGCAGGTACCTGATGGCCTTCTTCACGCTGTCCCGGGACAGGCGGATGTCGTTGATCGAGACGAACTTGTCCTGGTCGTGGATCAGCTCGCGGTACTTCTTCTCGTACATCGGCTTGATCGCGTACCAGTTGGTGTCGAGGATCTTCGCCGGGTTCTCGTATTCGTTGAGCATGGCGTCGATGCGCGCTTCGTCGAAGTCCTCGGAGACGATGAAGTCGAGCATGGCGTTGTCCAGGCTCTCGTCGTAGCGGTACTGGTCGCGGGCGAAGCAGCGCTTGATGAAGGCGACGATCAGGGTCAGGAAGTCGTCCGACAGGCACGGGCTCTTGACGATCAGGGTGGTCAGCGACAGGTTGGCCGAGGCGCCGATCACCAGGGCGTAGCGCTTCAGCGTGGTGTTGGGGAACAGGCTGTTGAGGTGGGTCTTGAGCCGGTTGAGGTCCATGTAGGACAGCTTGTAGTCCTTCGGCAGGGAGACGATGGACACCACCGACGAGCAGTTCTTGAAGAAGTGCAGGTCGCTCAGGGCGCTGGCGTCGAAGTTGGACTTCTTGTACTGCTCCAGGGCCGCACGGTAGCGCTTGGCCTCGATCGGCAGCAGGCTGATGCCCTCGATGGCCTGGGTGGTTTTGTTGAAGTGCGGCAGGTCGATGGAGCGGAAGAACAGGTCGTCGATGTTGAGCCTGGGCTGTTCCTTCTCGAACACCTTGAACTTGTCGGTGGGGGCGGGCGGCGCCTGCTCGGCCACCACGGACTCGGCGTAGGCCACGGCCACCGGGCCGGCCAGGCTCATGAACAGGTCGTTGGCGTCGAGGCGGATGGTCTCGCCGATGTCGATGCCGGCGCGGCGGAAGTAGTTCTGGTCGTAGTCGGTGGTCACCGCCTGGGCGGTGAGGATGTTGAAGATCTGCTGCGAGATGTACTGGTTGGCGTGGCGCTCCATGGCGTTCACGTCGATGTTCTGCACGTTGCCGCCGTCGCTCTCCTCGGCGTAGCGCATGATGTCGTTGGAGATCAGCATCATGGCGTTCCACGGGCGGATGCGGCGCATCACGCTCTCTTCGCCGGTTTCCTCGCTGTCGAAGTTGTAGGAGAAGTCCCACTCCTCGGCGAGGTACTTGCACAGCAGGCGCCCGGCGTTGATGTGCAGGGCTTCCGACATCTCGATGCGTTGGTCGGAGATGTTCGGCAGGATGCAGATGCCGCTGGTGAAGATCGGCTCGAACACGAAGGAGTGGCCGCGGTTGTCCTCGCTGCTGCTCTCCTGCTTGGTCTCGAAGGTCTTGCTCATGTAGGCGAACTGCTGGGCCAGGCCGAATTCCGAGGCCATGCCCGAGCCGGTGCCGCCGCCGGCGCTAAAGATGTAGAAGTACAGCCGCGACTGGTTGGCCTTGATGCCGCAGGAGTCGATCAGGTAGCTGTGGATGAACTTCCAGTCGGCGTTGGAGAAGCGCTGGGTGTCCTTGTTGAGGATGATCTTGGCCAGGTACTGGCCGAGGATCGGCGCGTTGCCGGCGCCGCCGGCGTGGACCTCGGACAGGTCCATGATCTTCATCTTGCTGTAGTCGTCGAGGAAGCCGCCGGTCTCGGCCTTGCGCGAGAAGCGGATGCGGCCCTCGATGTCCTTGTCCAGGTCGCCCAGCATCACCAGCGGCTCGATCAGGAACACCGGCTTGGCGCCACGGGCCGAGGACAGCCGCAGGTTGCTGCGCAGCCAGCCGGCCGGGCGTTGATCGGCGCCGTTCTGCGCGCTGAATTCGTTGAGGTAGAAGCGCCGCGCGTTGTACACCAGCGAGGCGACGTCCAGGGCGATGTTGGAGCCGCAGCGGCCGAGGCCGATCAGGCACACCGAGGGGAAGTGCTGGGCGTGCCGGGCGTCCAGGCCGTCGTCGCCGAGCAGCTTGGGGAAGACCCGCTCGCGCAGGCCGTCGAGGTTCTCGAGGATGCGGTCGATGTCGCGTTCGGTGAAGTACATGTACTGCTCGCCACCGACCTGCAGGGCCTGCAACGGAGGCGCCGGCAGGGGCTCGGCCTCGGACGAGGCGAGGGTGCGCGGTTCGGAGACGGTGGAATCGCTGTCTTTAGTTGTTTTCATCGTCGACATTCCATGCTGTTGGCGGCAGCTTTCTTATTAGTGAGTCTTTATCAGGAAATGCTTGGTTACATGCACTAGCACTATATACAGCGATCCGCCTTTGTTCGAGGCGGATAAGCACTCTTCTTCGGGCTTAATGCCGCGTCGGGCCTGGGCTGGCGACGGTTCAATGGCGAAATGCCATTTAGGTGCTTCGAGGTAGTCGCCAGGGTCGGTTTTCCGTCATTCATTTGGTGACGAGACGACTCTTTCCCGGCCCTGATTCATTGATGGGGCGAAGAGATTTTATTTGCCCATGTGGTCAGATTTCATCGCCCGAAGATTGCCGGGGCGGGCGGCGGATAGTAGGGTGGCTGCCCCGGCCGAACCGGCCGCCATGTGTTTGGATGTACCGTGAAACCCGTATCCAGGGCCTTTCTGATGCTGGCGCTGGTGCTGGCGGCGATCAATCTGCGCCCCGGCATCACGTCCTTCGCTCCGCTGATCGAACGTATCGCCGAGGAACTCGCGCTGAGCCGCGGCCTGATCAGCCTGACCACCGCCCTGCCGGTGCTGTGCATGGGCCTGCTGGCCCCGCTGGCGCCGCGTCTGGCCGTGCGCTTCGGCCTGGAGCGCACCATCACCTGCTGCCTGGGGCTGATCATGCTGGCCCTGCTGCTGCGCTTCGGCGGCCACTTCAGCCCGCTGCTGATCGGCAGCGCCGTGCTGCTCGGCGCCGGCATTGCCGTGGCCGGGCCGCTGCTGTCCGGCTTCATCAAGCGGCATTTCCGCGACCACGTCGGCCAGGTGGTCGGCTGGTATTCCTTCAGCATGGCGATCGGCGGAGCCGGGGGCGCGGTGCTGACGGTGCCGCTGACCCAGGGCCTGGGCGACGACTGGAGCCTGGGGCTGGCGGCGTGGTTCCTGCCCGCGATGCTCGCCGGGCTGCTCTGGCTGCGCCTGCCGAACCGCGCCGAGGACGCGGTGGCCGGCGATGGCCAGGGGCTGCCCTGGCGCGAGCCGCGGGCGTGGCTGGTGACCGGCTTCTTCGCCATCCAGGCCGGCTTCTTCTACACCATGGCGACCTGGCTGGTGGCGCGCTACCACGAGGCGGGCCTGAGCCTGCTCTACAGCAACGGCCTGTTCAGCCTGTTCATGCTGGTCGGCCTGCCCAGCTCGTGGCTGATGCCGTGGCTGGCCCAGCGCTTCGATATCCGCCAGCCGCTGCTGGTGGCCTGCGGCGTGACGCTGACCCTGTGCCTGAGCATGATCACCTTCCAGCCGACCCTGCTGCCGGAGGTGTGGGCGGTGCTGATGGGCTTCGCCCTCAGCGGCTCCTTCGCCCTGTCGCTGGTGCTGCCGCTGTACGAGGTGCACACGCCGCTGGCGGTCAGTCGCTGGACGGCGATGATGCTCTGCGCCGGCTACTGCATGGCCTGCCTGGCGCCGATCCTCGCCGGCTTGGGCCGCGACCTGGCGGGCAACTACCAGGCGCCCTTCATGGTGCTGGCCGGCCTGGGCGTGCTGATGACGCTGATCGCCTGGGCCCTGCGCACGCCGCGCCAGGCCCCCGCTGAACAAGATCGGGCAAGGCTTCGGTAGGGTGCGCCATGCGCACCGAGAAGCGGCGGCGCCGGCCCATGAGGTGCGCGGGGCGCACCCTGCGTGCGCTGCCGCAGGTTTTCGTTGCGGAGGGGGACTGGTTCCTTTGCAGCGACCATGCCCTGTGTTAGAAGGCAGCCTGCACTTTCTGGAGTACCCGCGTGGAGTCCGAATCCATCGTCTATGGCTGCATCCGCGACTGGCCGTCCGGCGACCGCGAGCAGCGCCAGCTGCGCCGCGCCACCAACCGCCGGGTGCTGGAGCAGTTGCCCCGGGACGAGGCCTGGCCGTTCCTCGGCAGCGAGATGTTCTCCTTCTGCGGGAGCCAGGGCGAGGGCCTGTACCAGACCCAGGTGATCCACTTCGGCGCCAGCTACCAGGCCATCGAGTACGAGTGGAGCCTGTGGGTCAAGGAGTTCGAGGCGCTGCTCAAGCGCCTGTACTGGGCCAGCGCCGTGGTGCACCTGGAGACCGAGCTGAACGGCGTGCACACCTTCCGCTGGGAGTCCGAGAGCGGCTTCCACAGCCCGCAGGAAGATGATCTGCGGGTACGCTGCGTATGGGAACGCGAGGGCAGCCTGCGCGGATAATCCGCCGGCTTCGGGGAGAGGCGATGCTCAACTACGTCTGGTTCTTTCTGGCCGCACTGTTCGAGATCGGCGGCTGCTACGCGTTCTGGATGTGGCTCCGCCTGGGCAAGAGCGCATGGTGGATCGCCCCCGGCCTGCTCAGCCTGACGGTGTTCGCGTTGCTGCTGACGCGGGTCGAGGCGGCTTATGCCGGGCGGGCCTACGCCGCCTATGGCGGTGTCTACATCGTGGCGTCGCTGCTCTGGCTGGGGGTGATCGAGCGCACCCGGCCGATGCTCTCGGACTGGGTGGGCGCGCTACTGTGCCTGATCGGCGCGGGCATCATCCTGTTCGGTCCGCGCTTCGCCAGTCATTGATTCTCCAGCCACTCCTTCGGCACTTCCTCGCGCAGGGCCAGCTGGCACTGCTGGCTGTCCGGGTCGAAGACGATCACTGCCTGGCCCTTTTCCAGGGCGTGTCGCGCCCGCTCGATGCGGGTTTGCAGCGGCGTGTCGTCGCCGTTGTCGGTGCCCTCGCGGGTGACGAAGTCTTCCAGCAGGCGGGTGAGGGTGTCGGCTTCGAGCATCTGGTGGGGGATCAGCATGGCGGCTCCTGGTCGGCGGCGAGCAATCCTATTCGGTTGCGTGCGCCTGCGCGAGCAGGTAGCGGTCGAGCGTGGCGTAGAGCTGCTGGCAGTCCAGCGGCTTGCCGAGGAAATCGTCCATGCCCGCGGCCAGGCCACGGGCGCGGTGTTCTTCGAGGATGTGCGCGGTGAGCGCGATGACGGGTACGGCCGGCAGGTTCTGGTCGGCTTCCAGGGCGCGGATCTGCCGGGTAGCCTCGAAGCCGTCCAGTTCGGGCATCTCGCAGTCCATCAGCACCAGCTGGATGGCGCCGGGGGCGCGGCGGTATTCGTCCACGGCGCTCCGTCCGTTGTTGACCATGCGCACCGAGTAGCCACGCTTGTGCAGGAAGCCCTGCACCACCATCTGGTTGACCCGGTTGTCCTCGGCCACCAGGATGCAGGGCGCCGTGCCGGCGCGTTTGTCCAGCGCCGACGGCGGCGAGGCGTTCTCCCGCCGTCGCTCGCTGTAGAGTTCCGCGAGGATGGCGCGCAGGCCGGTGACCGACAGTGGCAGGGCCAGGTGCAACAGGCGCAGGCCATGGCTCTCCGGCAGTTGCTGGTGGGGTTCCGGCGGGCTCAGCAGCAGCACCCGCTGGCCCCGTTCGAGATTGGGCCGCAGGCTCTCCAGCCAGTGAGTGCTGGCGCCCGGCCAGGGCGTCATGAACACCAGCAGGGGCGGGGCTGAGAAGTCCTCGAGGTAGCCCTGCAGGCGCTCCGGGTCCTGGCAGCGCTGGGTGCGCATGCCCCAGCGGCCCAGCAGGTGGCTCAGGCAATCGAGACCCTGGCTGTCCATCGAGCAGATCAGCGCCGTGCGGCTTTCCAGCAGCGCGGTCAGTTCGTCCCGGGGGACGACACCGTCGCTCAGCGGGATGTCGAAGGCGAAACGCGACCCCTGGCCGGGCGTGCTCTGCACCTCGATGCGCCCGCCCATCATTTCCACCAGTTCCTTGCTGATGGCGAGCCCCAGGCCGCTGCCGCCGTAGCGGCGGGTGGTGCTCGAGTCGCCCTGGGCGAATGACTTGAACAGCTGGGTCAGGGAGTCGTCGCGGATGCCGATCCCGCTGTCGCTCACGGCGAATACCAGGTGCAGCCGGCCCTGGCTGTCGCCGCGGCGGCTGACGGTCAGCGCCACGTGGCCTTCCTGGGTGAACTTGAGGGCGTTGCCGAGCAGGTTCATCAGCACCTGCTTGAGCCGCGTCGGGTCGCCGTGCATCCGGCGTGGCACGCCGCCCTGCAGGCTGACGTAGAGGCGCAGGCGCTTCTCCAGCGCCTGGGCGGTGAACAGCGCCAGGGTCTCCGAGACCAGTTGTTCCAGGTCGAAGTCGATGTCTTCCAGGTTCAGCTTGCCGGACTCGATGCGCGCGTAGTCGAGGATGTCGTTGATCACCGCCATCAGCGAGCTGCCGGAGCTGGCGATGGTGTCCACGTAGAAGCGCTGGCCGCGGTCCAGGGAGGTTTCGCGCAGCAGCTGCAGCATGCCCAGCACACCGTTCAGCGGCGTGCGGATCTCGTGGCTCATCTTGGCCAGGAAGCGGCTCTTGGCCTGGTTCTCGTACTCGGCCTGTTCGGCGGCCTGGCGCGAGTGGAAGCCTTCCTCCTTGAGCAGGTTGATGCGGTCGGCCAGGCCGATGGAGAGGCTGAGCAGCTCGATGGCCACGCCGATCTTGACCACCGCCGAGCCGTAGATGCCGAAGAAGTCGATGCCCAGCGAGCCGCCGGTGACCAGCATGAAGGCGATCAGCAGGACGCTCCAGGCCAGCACGTAGTAGGAGCCGTGGCGCACGCCGCTGCGCCAGGTGTAGACGCCGGTGAGCAGGAGGATCAGCGATACGCCGAGCACCGCCACGCTGGCCAGGATGTTCCAGGCGGCCAGGCCGATCAGCGGCACCGAGGCCAGGCAGCCGAACACGGCCAGCATCAGCAGGCGCAGGGCCTGGTCCAGCCGGGGGAAGTGCTGCGGGACGTGGAGGAAGTGGCGGCTGAACTGGATCGCGGTGA
Organism: Pseudomonas sp. GD04015; assembly: GCF_029837675.1. Lineage (NCBI taxonomy): Bacteria > Pseudomonadati > Pseudomonadota > Gammaproteobacteria > Pseudomonadales > Pseudomonadaceae > Pseudomonas > Pseudomonas sp. GD04015. Next base: position 62,632 of record NZ_JAOEEE010000020.1, read on the forward strand.
GGCAGTGGACGAACATCAGCACGTAGATGCTGACCGACTGCATGCCCACGCTGGTGGGCAGCAGCTTGAACAGCATGCCGTCGAACGCGGCGGCGAACAGGCCGACGTTGACGTTGTAGACCAGGTACCAGAAGTAGGCCCGCTCGCGCAGCGAGATGAACAGGAACAGGTTGTAGATGAACATGGCGAACAGCACGCCGTAGAAGGCGCCGTTGATGCCCATCAGGTTTTCCTGGGCCGCCGCGCTGGCGCCGTAGGTGCTGAAGAACAGCGGGACGAAGATCGTGCTGGTGCTCTGCACCCGCAGCAACAGGGTGTTGCTGCCGTGCGGCAGCTCGACGGGGAACCAGAAGTGGCGCACCTGCACCGGGCGCTGGGAGAAGGCGAAGCTGTCGCCGCTCTGCTGGTGGTGGAGGCGGCCGTCGCCGTCCTGCAGGTAGACGTCGATGCGGTCGAGCAGGGCGTAGTTGACTTCCAGGTAGCCGGCGAGCGGATGCGGCCGGCTGTTGACCATGCGCACCTTGAACCACCACACCGAGTCATTCTTGCCCATGTTGGCGTGATCGCCCTGGACCCGCTCGAAGGCGCTGTCCGGCAGGCGCTGCACGGTCTCGGCGTCGAGCAGCCCCTGCGGGTCGCGGTGGTAGCCCATGAAGGGGGTCAGCGACAGGCGCAGCTCGTCACGGTCCAGTGGCGCGGGGGAAAGCGCCCACAGCGGCCCGCTCAGGCAGAGCAGCAGCACAGCCAGACACACGCGAGGCATCCGCCAACCTCATGCTTCTTATTGGTATTGCCAGCACTTTGCCTAGTTGCCGGCCAGGCTTCAAGAGAGGGTTGCAGAGCCTGGAGCGGCCCTGCGAAGAAGCTTAGTCGGAAGCGTCGCCGCGTGCGCCGAGGACGCTTTCCACGGTCGGCACCTGGGTGTCGCTGGCCATCTGCGCGTCGTGCTCGATCTGATGGCTGAAGCGTTCCAGGGAGTGCTCGCGGGCCGGCTGGGCGTCGCTGGCGAACACCGGCGGGCTGAGCAGGTAGGCGCCGATCAGGCGGGAGAGGGCGGCCAGGCTGTCGATATGGGTGCGCTCGTAGCCGTGGGTGGCGTCGCAACCGAAGGCCAGCAGGGCGACGCGGATGTCGTGGCCGGCGGTCACCGCCGACTGGGCGTCGCTGTGGTAGTAGCGGAACAGGTCGCGGCGCACCGGGATGTCGCCCTCGCCGGCCAGGCGCAGCAGGTGGCGGGACAGGTGGTAGTCGTAGGGGCCGCCCGAGTCCTGCAGGGCGACGCTGACCGCGTGCTCGCTGGACTGCTGGCCGGGCGCCACCGGGGCGATGTCGATGCCGACGAATTCGCTGACGTCCCAGGGCAGCGCCGCCGCCGCGCCGGAGCCGACCTCCTCGGTGATGGTGAACAGCGGGTGGCAGTCGATCTGCGGTTCCAGCCCGCTTTCGACGACCGCCTTGAGCGCGGCCAGCAGCGCCGCCACGCCGGCCTTGTCGTCCAGGTGGCGGGCACTGATGTGGCCGCTCTCGGTGAACTCCGGGAGCGGATCGAAGGCGACGAAGTCGCCCACCGACACCCCCAGCGCCTCGCATTCGGCGCGGCTGTAGCAGGGCGCGTCGAGGCGCAGCTCGATGTGCTCCCAGCTCACCGGCAGGCTGTCGACCTGGGTGTTGAAGGCGTGCCCGGAGGCCATCAGCGGCAGCACGCTGCCGCGCAGCACGCCGTTGTCGGTGAACAGGCTGACCCGGCTGCCCTCGGCGAAGCGGCTGGACCAGCAGCCCACCGGGGCCAGGGCCGGGCGTCCGCTGTCCTTGATCTCGCGGACGATGGCGCCGATGGTGTCCAGGTGCGCCGACACCGCCCGGTCCGGGCTCGACTGGCGGCCCTTGAGGGTGGCGCGGATGGTGCCGCGGCGGGTCAGCTCGAAGGGGATGCCGAGTTCTTCCAGGCGCTCGGCCACGTAGCGCACCACGGTATCGGTGAAGCCGGTGGGGCTGGGGATGGCCAGCAGTTCCAGCAGCACCTGGCGCAGGTAGGCGAGGTCGGGTTCGGGCAGTTGATGCATAGGCAGGAGCCTCCTCATGGAACCTGAATAGCGTCTCAGGGGTGTTGGCGGCTGAGGGGGAACAACAGATCGACGAAGCGCTCGGCAGTCGGCTGCGGCTCGTGGTTGGCCAGCCCGACGCGCTCGTTGGCCTCGATGATCACGTAGTCCTCGGCGTCCGCCGCCTTGACCAGCAGGTCCAGGCCCACCACCGGGATTTCCAGCGCGCGCGCCGCCTGGGTGGCCGCCTTGCGCAGGGTCGGGTGGAGGCGGGCGGTGACGTCTTCCAGGGTGCCGCCGGTGTGCAGGTTGGCGGTCTTGCGCACCACCAGGCGGGTGCCGCTGGGCAGCACGCTGGAGTAGTCGTAGCCGGCGTCGTGCAGGGTGCGCTGGGTTTCCGCATCCAGCGGGATGCGGCTCTCGCCGCCGGTGGCCGCCTGGCGTCGGCGGCTCTGCGCCTCGATCAGCGCGCCGATGGTGTGCACGCCGTCGCCGATCACCTCCGCCGGATGGCGGATGGCCGCGGCCACCACCTGGAAGCCGATCACCACGATGCGCAGGTCGTGGCCTTCGTGGTAGCTCTCCAGCAGCACGCGCTGGTCGAAGCGGCGGGCATGCTCGATGGCCTGCCGCACCGCGCTCTCGGTGCGCAGGTCGACGGCCACGCCCTGGCCCTGTTCGCCGTTGACCGGTTTCACCACCACGCGGCCGTGCTCGGCCAGGAACGCGGCGTTCTCCTCGGCGCTGCCGGCCAGGCGCTGCTGCGGCTGCTTCAGGCCGGCGCGGGCGAGGGCGCGGTGGGTGAGGTGCTTATCCTGGCAGAGGGTCATGCTGACCGCGCTGGTCAGGTCCGACAGCGACTCCCGGCAGCGCACACGGCGGCCGCCCTGGCTGAGGGTGAACAGGCCGCTCTCGGCGTCGTCCACCCGCACTTCGATGCCGCGCCGGCGGGCCTCGTCGACGATGATGCGGGCGTAGGGGTTCAGCTCCGCCTCCGGCCCCGGGCCGAGGAACAGGGACTGGTTGATGCCGTTGCGGCGCTTGACCGCGAAGGTCGGCAGCTCGCGGAAGCCGAGCTTGGCGTAGAGCGACTTGGCGCCCAGGTTGTCGTGCAGCACGGACAGGTCGAGGTGGTTCAGCCCGCGGCCCATGAAGTGCTCGACCAGGTGCCGCACCAGGGCTTCGCCCACGCCCGGGCGCTGGCAGCTGGCCCCCACGGCCAGGCACCAGAGGCTGCTGCCGTTCTCGGGGTCGGCGAAGGTCTTGCAATGGTCCAGCCCCATCACGGCGCCGATCACCCGACCATCGGCGTCGTCCGCGGCCAGCCAGTAGCTGGGGCCGCCCTCGTCGCGCGGGGTGAGGTGGTCGGCATCGACCGGCAGCATGCCGCGTTGCAGGTAGAGACCGTTGACCGCCTCCCAGTCCTGCTCGTTCTGCACCCGACGGATCTGGAAGCCGCGGAAGCTGGCGCGGGCCGGGCGGTAGTCGGTGAACCGCAGGCGCAGGGTGTCGGACGGGTCGAGGAACAGCTGCTGCGGCGCCTGGGCCAGCACCTGGTGGGGTGCGGCCACGTAGAGCGCGATGTCGCGCTCGCCCGGGCGCTCCTCGAGCAGGTCGGCGGCCAGGGTCTCCGCGTCCGGGTAGGTGTGGCCGATCAGCAGGCGGCCCCAGCCGCAGTGCACGCTTTGCGGCGAGGTCTGCTCGATGCCGTCCTTCGCCAGGTGCGCCTGCAGGCGCTGGTAGGAGGGCGGTTGGCCGCGTTGCAGGCGTTGGTTGTAGGCAGATGCACGCATGGGGGAACTCCTTGTTCGAACTACAGGCCCTGTTCGCTGAGCCACAGATTGAGGGTGGCCAGCTGCCAGAGCTTGGAGCCGCGCAGTGGGGTGAGCTGGCCAGCGGGGTCGCTGAGCAGGCGGTCGAGCATGGCTGGCTCGAACAGGCCCCGGTCCTGGCTGGGGTCGAGCAGCAGTTCCTGGACCCAGCCCAGGGTCGCGCCCTGCAGGTGTTTCAGGCCGGGCACCGGGAAGTAGCCCTTGGGCCGGTCGATCACCTCATGTGGGATGACCCGGCGCCCCGCCTCCTTGAGCACGTGCTTGCCGCCGTCCGGCAGCTTGAAGCGCGCGGGGATGCGCGCCGACAGTTCCACCAGGCGGTAGTCGAGGAACGGCGTCCGCGCCTCCAGGCCCCAGGCCATGGTCATGTTGTCGACCCGCTTCACCGGGTCGTCGACCAGCATCACCGTGGCGTCCAGGCGCAGGGCCTTGTCCACCGCCGCGTCGGCGCCGGGCATGGCGAAGTGGTCGCGGAGGAACTCGCCGGCCCAGTCCGCGCCGTGCCAGGCGGGGCGCAGGGTGGCCAGGGTCTCGTCGCGGGAGCGGTCGAAGAAGGCGGCGCGGTAGGCGGCCACCGGATCCTCGGCGCCGTCCACCAGCGGATACCAGTGGTAGCCGGCGAACAGCTCGTCGGCGCCCTGGCCGCACTGCACCACGGTGCAGTGGCGGGACACCTCGCGGCCGAGCAGGTAGAAGGCGATGCAGTCGTGGCTGACCATCGGCTCGCTCATGGCGCGGAAGGCGGCCGGCAGCTCGGCCAGGATCTCCGCCTCGGCGATGCGCAGCTGGTGGTGGCGGGTGCCGTAGTAGCGGGCGATCAGGTCGGAGTAGTGGAACTCGTCTCCACGTTCGCCGCCGGCATCCTCGAAACCGATGGAGAAGGTCGCCAGGTCCTTGACTCCGGCCTCGTGCAGCAGGCCCACCAGCAGGCTGGAGTCGAGCCCGCCGGAGAGCAGCACGCCGACGTCCAGCGCCGCGCGCTGGCGCACCTGCACGGCCTGGCGCAGGCCGTCGAGGACGCGCTCGGTCCAGTCTTCCAGCTGCAGCCCGGCCTCGTCGGCGCGCGGGCCGAAGTCCAGTTGCCACCAGCGGCGCTGCTCGCGGCGGCCGTCGCGCTCGATGCGCAGCCAGGTGGCCGGCGGCAGTTTCTTCACCCCGGCCAGCAGGGTGTGCGGCGCCGGCACCACGGCGTGGAAGTTGAGGTAGTGGTCGATGGCGACCGGGTCCAGCGCGCCGTCGATGTCGCCGCCCTGCAGCAGGGCCGGCAGGGTGGAGGCGAAGCGCAGGCGGGTGCCGTCGTCGCTCAGGTAGAGCGGCTTGACGCCCAGGCGGTCGCGGGCCAGGAACAGGCGCTCGCTGTCGCGCTCCCAGATGGCGAAGGCGAACATGCCATTTAGTTTGGGCAACAGCGCTTCGCCCCAGGCGTGATAGCCCTTGAGCAGCACCTCGGTGTCGCCGTCGGAGTGGAACTGGTAGCCCAGGGCGCGCAGCTCGTCGCGCAGTTCCGGGTAGTTGTAGATGGCGCCGTTGAACACCATCGCCAGGCCGAGCTGCTGGTCGACCATCGGCTGGCCGGAGGCCGGCGCCAGGTCCATGACCTTCAGTCGGCGATGGCCCAGGCCCAGCGGACCGCTGCTATGGAAGCCGCAGGCGTCGGGGCCGCGAGGAGCCAGGTGATGGGTGATTCGGGCGAGAGCGGCCAGGTCGGCCGGTTGGTGGTCGAAACGTAATTCTCCAGCTATTCCGCACATGATTCCTTACCGGTTTTGCCGTTGGGGATACCACCCGTCTTTATGCAGGCAGTAAGGGTCGGACCGGTATCTTTGCGGATCGTTTAGATCAATTGGTTATATGCGGAACTTTCGTTTTCCGGCCGTGCGACTCGTTCAGGAGCGGCCGCAGGCGCGGTTGGCGGGCACGGCGATGTCCATCAGGTGCGGGTTCGGCAGGCGCAGGCCGGCCATCAGCGCCGCGTAGGCCTCGGCGTCCGCCACCTGCAGGCGCGGGTTGTGGGTGCGCTCCTCGGCGATGCTCGAACGCGTCCAGCCGCGGTAGTCGTGGCCGGGGCACACCTCAGTGTCGTCCGCCAGGGCCAGCAGGCGCTGCAGGCTGGCCCACTGGGCGCGGGCGTCGCCGTTCTGGAAATCGGTACGGCCGGTGCCGCGGATCAGCAGGGTGTCGCCGGTGAACACCCGCGCCGGTCGGCCCTCGGCGGCGGGCAGCAGGAAGCAGTAGGAGTCGGCGGTATGCCCGGGCGTGTGCCAGGCGATCAGATCGCGCCTGCCGAAGCGCAGGCGCTCGCCGTCGGCGAAGGTGAAGCTGGCGCAGGCGCTGCCGCTCTCGGCGCCGAATCCGCTGCGGCAGCCGGTGGCCTCGCGCAGGTCGCCGAGGGCGGTGATGTGGTCGGCGTGGGTATGGGTGTCGAGGGCCAGCACCAGTCGCAGGCCGAGTTCGTCGAACAGGCGCAGGTAGCCGTCGAGCTGTTCCTTCACCGGGTCGATCAGCACGGCTTCGCCGGCGTCGGCGAGCAGGTAGGTGTAGGTCGAGCTTTCACTATCGAAGAGTTGGCGCAGCAGCATGATGCAATCTCCTCAGAGCAGTTTCTGGACGGCCACCGACAGGCTGGTGACTACCAGCAGCGCGGCGAACAGGCGTTGCAGGGTTGGTCCGCCGAGGCGCTGGGCCAGGCGGTTGCCGGCCAGCACGCCGAGCGCGCCGCCGCACGCCAGGGCGCCGAGCAGCAGCGCCGGGGGCTGGGCCCGGCTCAGGTAGAGCAGGAAGCCGCCACCGGACACCACGGCAACTACTGCCAGCGACGTGGCGGTGGCGGCCAGCACCGACAGCGGTGTGAACCAGAGCAGCGCCGGCACCACCAGGAAGCCGCCGCCGACACCCATCAGCCCCGACAGCACGCCGACGCCGAGGCCGATGGCGAGCAGCGGCAGGCGCCGCAGCGGGCCCTCGCCGGAGCGCGGCCGTTCGGCGCCGCGCCACAGGCGCCAGGCGGACCACAGCACCAGCGCACAGAAGCCGGCGATCAGCAGGCCTTCCGCCACCCAGCGGCCGAGCCACTGGCCCAGCGCGTTGCCGGGCAGGCCGCTGGAGGCGAGCAGCAGCACCGGCGGCCAGGCCACCAGGCCCTGGCGCAGGCGCGGCACGCTGCCGACCAGGGCGGTGAGCGCCACTGCGCCGAGGCTGACGCCGACCGCGTCGCGCAGCGGCAGGTGCAGGCTGAGCAGCAGCGGCAGGGCCACCAGCGAGCCGCCGGCGCCGGTCAGCCCGAGCAGCAGGCCGAGCAGCGTGCCGATGGCCAGCGCTTCCAGAGACATCAGCGGTTCCAGGGCATGCGCGCGAGCAGCAGGGCCAGGCCGCAGGTGCCGCTGAGGCCGGCGAAGGTCAGGCCGGCGCCGACGAAGCCGCTCAGCAGGTACCAGCCGGGATTCAGCCAGGTGCCGAGGATCACCCCGAGCAGCACCAGGCTGCCGGCGGCGATCTGCACCTGGCGCTGCAGCTCCAGGCCGCCGCCGCTGCCTTCGCCGGGCAGACCGCAGGCCAGGCAGGCTTCGGTGCCGCCCTCGACCACCTGCACGCCCGGCAGCAGGGCGCTCAGCCGTTCGGCGGCCTGGCGCGCGCGCTGGCCCTTCTGGCAGATCAGGTAGAGCTCGTCGCCGGCGCCCAGGCCTTCGCCGCGCAGGCGTGCGGCCAGGTGGCCGGGGTCGAGGCTGTCGAGTGGTTCGTTGCGTGCTCCGGCGATGTGCCCGGCGCGGTATTCCGCCGGGCTGCGCACGTCGACCAGGAAGCAGGTGCGCCCCTGGCGGTGCAGCTCGGCGAAGCGCGGGGCGTCGATCAGGCGGATGTCTTCGTTCATGTCAGGTACTCCCCAGGGGTATGCATCAGGTGTACTTGGTGAAGATCGCGCGCACCCGCGCCAGGGTCTCGGCGTCGTCGCGCTCGGGGTCGAGCACGGTTTCTTCGAGCAGGCAGGCGAGCATCTCCTGGTAGGCCTTGTCGAGCGCCTTGCGGGCCGCCGAGAACTGCTGGGCGATGGCTTCGCAGGGCTCGCCGCGGCGGATCATGGCCTGGATGCCGCGTACCTGCCCCTCGACCCGGGCCAGGCGCTTGAGCATGGCGTCCTGGCGTTCCGGCGTCGGGCCGCTCATCGCACCACCTCCGCGGCCGGGCGGCGCAGGCTGAAGGCGCCGCGCAGCTCGCCGGCGGCGAAGCCGCGCGCCTGGTCACCCGGGTAGGCGCTGTCGAGCAGGGCCACCACTTCCGGCGCCAGCGCCTTGCCGTGGCAGGCCAGGCAGGGCTCGGCGGTGGCGATCGCCTGCATGTAGCGGAATTCGCCGTCCACCGTCTGCGCCCGGCTCATCCGTGCCAGGGGCTCGCCCTGCCTGGCGCGGTGGGCGAAGTCCTCCAGCACTTCGCGCTCCCAGGCGTCCGGCGCGTTGGCCGAGTTGCGCACGCGCAGGGCGGTGCGGCCCACCGTCCACGGCATGCGGCCGTTCTCGGCGGCGATGCGCGGGGCCTGCAATTGGCAGGTACGGATGGCCTCCTGCGGTCCGCCCTGGCGCATGGCCGTCTGCACGGTGTCGAGCAGCTGCTGGCGGAACGGCGGAATCAGCGCCGCGGCCTCGTGAGCCTGCAGCATGTCGTCGAGGGGCGGTTCGGCGTGGGCCAGCAGCGGCAGCAGGGCCAGCCAGGGCGTGATGCGCATGTCGGGTACTCCTGGGGGTATTTGTATACCCTGGGGAGTATAGGGAGCGACTCGATGAATTGTCAGCTGCGACGGGTTGCCGCGTGGTGGGGTGTGACCGGCAGTAGCCCGGATGCAATCCGGGCATCGGACGACGATGAAACGCCCCGAATTGCGTTCGAACTACGGCGTCCCTAGCGCCCGCGCACCAGCCGGCGCAGGGCGAAGCGGTTGGGGTGGCAGGCCTCGGCCACGGCGCGGGGCAGCGGCAGTGGCTCGCCGTCGAGCCAGGCGGCCAGCAGCTCGCCGGACAGCGGCGCGCTGATCAGCCCGCGCGAGCCGTGGCCGCTGTTGACGTAGAGGCCGTCCAGCCAAGGGCAGGGCGTTTCCGGCACCTGGCGGGCGTCCTTGGCGAGTACCGCGTAGGTTTCGGCGAAGGCTTGCGCATCGGCCAGCGGGCCGACGATGGGCAGGTAGTCCGGGCTGGTACAGCGGAACGCGGCGCGGCCTTCGAGCAGCGCCGGGTCGAGCCGGTCGGCCTGCAGGCGCTCGGCCAGGTCGGCGGAGATTTCCCGCAGCAGGTCGAGGTTGCCGGCGTGCTCGGCGGCGGTGGGCGCGGTGTCCTGGCTGTGGAAGTCGAAGCTGGCGCCCAACGTATGTTCGCCGCCTCGCGCCGGCGCCACGTAGCCCTCGGCGCACAGCACGCAGCCGAGCGCGGCGCTGGCGGCGGTCTGCGGCAGGCGGCTGATCTGCCCGCGGATGCGTTTCAGCGGCAGTTCGACGAAACGCTGCACCTCGGCGGCGCCGGCCAGCACCGCCACCGGCGCCTCGGCCAGCACCCGTTCGCCGTCCAGGGCCTGCCACTGTCCGTCGACCCGGCGCAGCCCGAGCGCCTCGCTGTGGGTGAGCAGGCGGATGGCGGGATGGTCGGCGAGCAGGCGGCACAGGGCCGGCGGGTGCACCCAGCCGGCCTCGGGGTAGAACAGGCCGCCGGCCGGCAGGCCGACGCCGGCGATGGCTTCGGCTTGCGCGCGGTCCACCGCCCGCAGCAGGTCGTCGGGGAAGGCGCCGGCCAGCCCGGCCTGGCGCTCGGCTTCCTTGGCGTCGAAGGCCAGCTGCAGCACGCCGCAGGCCGACCAGTCCTTTGGCTGCAGGCGCTGCAGTAGGCGGCGGGTGTGGCCGAAGCCGGCGACCACCAGTTGCGACAGCGCGGTGCCGTGAGCGGAGAGCTTGAGGTAGAGCACCCCTTGAGGATTGCCGGAGGCTTCCCGGGCGACCTCGCCGTGGCGCTCCAGCAGGGTCACCTGCCAGCCGCGCGCGGCCAGACTGGCGGCCGTGGCGCAACCGGCGATGCCGGCGCCGATCACCAGGGCCCGGCGCGCTGGCGGCGGGGCGGGGCGGGCGTACCAGGGCTTGGCCTCGTCCCGCAGCGGACCCTGGTAGCGGCCGCTGAGCATCTCGCGCTTGCGACCGTAGCCGGGCACCCGCTGCATGGCGAAGCCGGCGGCGATCAGGCCGCGTCGCACGAAGCCGGCGCTGGTGAAGGTGGCGAGGCTGGCGTCGGCGGCGGACAGGCGCGCGAGCTGGGCGAACAGTTCGTCCGTCCACATCTGCGGGTTCTTCGCCGGGGCGAAGCCGTCGAGGAACCAGGCGTCGACCCTGGCGTCCAGCTGCGGCAGCTGTTCCAGCACGTCGCCGATCAGCAGGGTCAGCACCACCCGGCCGCCGGCCAGCAGCAGGCGCTGGAAGCCCGGGTGGATTGCCACGTACTGCTCCAGCAACTGGCCGGACCAGGGCGCCAGTTCCGGCCACAGGGCCAGGGCGCGGGCCAGGTCGTCCGGCGCCAGCGGGTACTTCTCGACGCTGACGAAATGCAGCCGGGCACCGGCCGGCGCCAGCTGGTCGAACAACTGCCAGGCGCAGAGGAAGTTCATGCCCGTGCCGAAGCCGGTCTCGCCGATCACCAGGCGCTCGTCGGCCGGCAGCGCCGCGAAGCGCGCGGGCAGGTCGTTGCAGGCGAGGAACACGTGGCGGGTCTCGCCCAGCCCGTCGTCGCGGGAGAAGTACACGTCGCCGAACTGGCGCGACAGCGGCTGGCCTTGTTCGTCCCAGTCGAGCTGGGCGTTGGGAGAGTCGGACATCGGGGCACCCGGGAAAGAGGTGCGGCATTGTAGCGGCATGCCCAAATCCGTGGTCATCCGCTAGGCTGGGCAGATCGACGCACGGAGGTGAGCATGTTCGAATCCGCCGAACTGGGGCACAAGATCGACGAGGACGATTACAAGAAGGAGGTGCCCGCGCTGCGCGAGGCGCTGCTGGAGGCGCAGTTCGAGCTGCAGCAGCAGAAACGCTTCCCGGTGATCATCCTGATCAACGGCATTGAGGGCGCGGGCAAGGGCGAGACGGTCAAGCTGCTCAACGAGTGGATGGACCCGCGCCTGATCCAGGTCAGCACCTTCGACGTGCAGACCGAGGAGGAGCTGGCGCGGCCGCCGGCCTGGCGCTTCTGGCGCCAGCTGCCGCCCAAGGGGCGGATCGGCATCTTCTTCGGCAACTGGTACAGCCAGATGATCCAGGGCCGGGTGCACGGCCACTTCAAGGACGCGGTGCTGGACCAGGCCATCGACGGCGCCCTGGCGCTGGAGCAGATGCTCTGCGACGAGGGCGCGCTGATCTTCAAGTTCTGGTTCCACCTGTCCAAGAAGCAGATGAAGAAGCGCCTCGAGGAGCTGCACGGCGACCCCCAGCGCGCCTGGCAGATCAGCCCGCTGGACTGGCAACAGTCGAAGACCTACGACAAGTTCGTGCGCCACGGCGAACGGGTGCTGCGCCGCAGCAGCCGCGATTTCGCGCCCTGGTACGTGGTGGAGGGCGGCGACGAGCACTACCGCAACCTGACGGTGGGGCGGATTCTCCTCGATGGCCTGCAGTCAGCGCTGAAGAGTGAGGTGCGGGTCGTCTCCCATCCGCACCTGGCGCCGATGGTGGCCAACCTGGACCACCGTGGCCTGCTGGACAGCCTGGACCTGTCCCAGCAACTGGACAAGAACGCCTACAAGGAGATGCTCGAGGCCGAGCAGGCGCGCCTGGCCGTGCTGATGCGCGACAAGCGCATGCGCCGCCATGCCCTGGTGGCGGTGTTCGAGGGCAACGACGCGGCTGGCAAGGGCGGCGCCATCCGTCGCGTGGCGGCGGCGCTGGACCCGCGCCAGTACCGCATCGTGCCCATCGCCGCGCCCACCGAGGAGGAGCGTGCCCAGCCGTACCTCTGGCGCTTCTGGCGGCACATTCCGGCGCGCGGCAAGTTCACCGTGTTCGACCGGTCCTGGTACGGGCGGGTGCTGGTGGAGCGGGTCGAGGGCTTCTGCGAGCCCGCCGACTGGCTGCGCGCCTATGGCGAGATCAACGACTTCGAGGAGCAGCTGACCAACGCCGGCGTGGTGCTGGTGAAGTTCTGGCTGGCCATCGACGAGGAGGAGCAGTTCCGTCGTTTCAAGGAACGCGAGCAGATCGCCTTCAAGCGCTTCAAGATCACCGACGAGGATTGGCGCAACCGCGAGAAGTGGGGCGAGTACCGCGACGCGGTGGGCGACATGGTCGACCGCACCAGCACCTCGATCGCGCCCTGGACGCTGGTTGAGGCCAACGACAAGCGCTTCGCCCGGGTCAAGGTGCTGCGCACGATCAACGACGCTCTGGAGCGGGCGTTCGCCAGGGAGTGAACTGCGGGTGGATCAGCCGACGCGGGTTTCGAGGATGTCGTCGGCCTGTTTCATCCGCTGCACGTAGGAGTCGATGCCGTGCTCGGCATCGATGCGGGTGAAGAAGGGGCCTTCCAGGGTGCCTTCGCGGGTGGCGAAGAAGTACTGACCGTTGACCGCGCTGATCCGCTCGCTCCGGTAGTGGGTACCGGGCGCGGGGTCTATCCGACGTTGTCCGTACATGGCGAGACCTCCTGTAGGCAGGGTGTGCTGTTTTCAGTGTAGGTGGCCGCTTCCGGGCGAGCGGAGCGCGCGACAAGTGGTCATTTTCTAGCCACTCGCGAGCATGCTGCGGCACAGTTGCTTCCTGTCCGAGAGGTCAACTGTGGCTGTGAGGCGGTGGCGTGGAGGCCTACAATGGCCGACCTTCCGCCCCCTTCTTTCGAGGCCGTCATGCACGTTTCCTCGGGCCGCTGGCTCCATGGCCTGCTGCTCGCCCTCACCACCTCGGTGCTCTGGGGCATTCTGCCGATCAAGCTCAAGGAAGTTCTGCAGGTGACGGACCCGGTCACCGTCACCTGGTATCGCCTGCTGGTGTCCGGCGCGCTGCTGCTGGTCTGGCTGTCCGCCAAGCGGCGTCTGCCGCGCTTCGCCCCGCTCGGCCGGCGCGGCCACGGTCTGCTGGCGCTGGCCATCCTCGGCCTGACCGGCAACTACGTGCTTTACCTGATCGGCCTGAACATGCTCAGCCCCGGCACCACCCAGCTGGTGATCCAGATGGCGCCGATCCTGTTCCTGGTGGCCAGCCTCGTCGTCTTCCGCGAATCCTTCAGCCTCGCCCAGGGCATCGGCATGGCCGTCCTGCTGCTCGGCTTCGGCCTGTTCTTCAACCAGCGCCTGGATGAGCTGCTGAGCTCGCTGACCGCCTATACCACCGGGGTGCTGGTGATCCTCCTGGCCTCGTTCGTCTGGGTGTTCTACGGCCTGGCGCAGAAGCAGTTGCTGACCCAGTGGAGTTCGCCGCAGATCATGATGGTGATCTACCTGGCCTGCGCGCTGCTGCTGACGCCCTGGGCCCATCCGCTGCAGGTGCTCCAGCTCAGCCCGCTGCAGGGCTGGCTGCTGCTGGCCTGCTGCCTGAACACCCTGGTGGCCTACGGCGCCTTCGCCGAGGCGCTGGCGCACTGGGAGGCTTCGCGGGTCAGCGCGACCCTGTCGATCACGCCGCTGGTGACCTTCGTCGCCGTGGCCCTGTCCGCCCTGTGGTGGCCGGACCATGTGCAGCCGGAGCAGATCAACCTGCTCGGCTACGGCGGTGCGCTGCTGGTGGTGCTGGGCTCGGCGCTGACCGCGCTGGGCCCCTCGCTGCTGGCCGGCTGGCGCGCCCGCCAGGCGCGCCTCGCCGCGCTCAGGCCCTGACGCCCAGGCGCTCGGCCTTGCGCAGCCAGCCCTGGCGCTGCTCCTCGGAGGAGGGGCGCACCGGGGCGAACTCGGCCAGGCGGCGGGTCCTGATGCCGCAGAAGCCGAGGATGGTGCGCACCATCTGCCGATGCGCCGGCGCGCCGTAGATCCAGCGGAAGTACCAGGGCGGCGTGTCCAGGGTCACCAGCAGGTCGGCGGTGCGCCCGGTCAGCAGCTTGTCCCACAGCTGCGAGCGGTTGCGGTACTTGAAGGCGAAGCCGGGCAGGAAGGTGCGGTCGAAGAAGCCCTTGAGCAGCGCCGGCACGCCGCCCCACCAGACCGGGTAGACAAACACCAGGTGTTCGGCCCAGTGGATCTGCCGCTGGGCCTCCAGCAGGTCCGGCTCCAGCGCCTGGTTCTGCCCGTAGCCTTCGCGCAGGATGGGGTCGAACTGCAAGTCGCCGAGCCTGAGCTGGTGCACGATGTGGCCCTCGCCACGGGCACCCTGGGCGTAGGCCTCGGCGAGGGCCTGGCACAGGCTGTCGTGCTTGGGCGTGCCGAGGATCAGCAGGATGCGCTTGCCGTCGCCTTCCAGCGGGGTGGCGCCGCTCTTCGCTTCTTCAGCCATGTTGTCCGGACTCCAGCATGTTCTCCGGACGCACCCAGGCATCGAACTGCTCGTTGCTCAGGTAGCCCAGCCGGAGGGCCGCCTCGCGCAGGCTGAGGCCCTCGGCGTAGGCCTTCTTGGCGATCTCCGCGGCCTTGTCGTAGCCGATGTGCGGGTTCAGCGCGGTGACCAGCATCAGGCCGCGCTCCAGGTGCTCGGCCATCTGCCGGGCGTCCGGCTCCATCCCGGCCACGCAGTGGCGGGCGAAGTTGCGGCAGCCGTCGGCCAGCAGCCGCGTCGACTGCAACAGGTTGTGGATGATCACCGGCTTGAACACGTTGAGCTGCAGGTGGCCCTGGCTGGCGGCGAAGGCGATGGTGGCGTCGTTGCCCAGCACCTGGCAGGCGAGCATGGATAGCGCCTCGCACTGGGTCGGGTTGACCTTGCCGGGCATGATCGAGCTGCCCGGCTCGTTGGCGGGCAGCTTCACCTCGGCGAAGCCGGCGCGCGGGCCGGAGCCGAGCAGGCGCAGGTCGTTGGCGATCTTCATCAGCGCCACCGCCAGGGTCTTCAGGGCGCCGGACAGGGCGGTCAGCGGCTCGTGGCCGGCGAGGGCAGCGAACTTGTTGGGCGCCGAGACGAAGGGCAGGCCGGCGAGGGCGGCCAGTTCGGCGGCGATGGCTTCGGCGAAGCCCTTCGGCGCGTTCAGGCCGGTGCCGACGGCGGTGCCGCCCTGGGCCAGTTCGCAGACCGCCGGCAGGGTGGCGCGGATGGCCTTGTCGGCGTAATCGAGCTGGGCGACGAAGGCCGACAGCTCCTGGCCGAAGGTCACCGGGGTGGCGTCCATCAGGTGGGTGCGGCCGGTCTTCACCAGCCGCATGTGGCGCTGCGACTGCTCGGCCAGCGCGCCGGACAGCTCGGCGAGGGCGGGCAGCAGCTCCTGCTGCACGGCCTGCGCGGCGGCGATGTGCATGGCGGTGGGGAAGCTGTCGTTGGAGCTCTGGGCGCGGTTGACGTGGTCGTTCGGGTGCACCGGGTTCTTGCCGCCGCGGCCCTGGCCGGCCAGCTCGTTGGCGCGGCCGGCGATCACTTCGTTGACGTTCATGTTGGTCTGGGTGCCGCTGCCGGTCTGCCAGACCACCAGCGGGAACTGGTCGTCGTGCTCGCCGGCCAGCACCTCGTCGGCGGCCTGCTCGATCAGGCGGGCGATGTCCGGTGGCAGTTCGCCGATGCGGTTGTTGACCCGCGCGGCGGCCTTCTTGACCAGTGCCAGGGCGTGCACCACGGCCAGCGGCATGCGCTGCTCGCCGATGGCGAAGTTGATCAGCGAGCGCTGGGTCTGGGCGCCCCAGTAGGCGTCGTCGGGCACGTCGATGGCCCCGATGCTGTCGGTTTCGATACGGCTCATACACTGTCTCCGGAAGGTTTCCGGCAGTTTAGGCCGTGCGCGGCAGGGTGGGTTCCCCGGTGCGCTTGAGCGGCGCCGGCGGTGCGCGCAGAATGGGCCCCCGTTTTTGCCGAGGAAACCGTCATGCCCCGCCTGCGCGTCCTTCTTTCCTGCCTGCTGCTGGCCGCCAGCGGATCGCTGCTGGCCGAGCCGCAGGCCAGCCACGTGGCCGAGGCCAAGCGTTTCATCGAAATGAGCCGCGCCGACAGGCTCGCCGTGCCGGCCCACATGCAGGTGCGCCAGATGTTCGCCCAGCGCTTCGCCCAGGCCGGCGGCGGCGAGGCCAACAAGGCCGTGCTGGAGCGCTACCAGGCCCAGGCCGATGCCGCCATCGAGCGCGCGGTGGGGCCGCAGAAGCTGGAGGCGGAACTGGTCAGCCTGTACACCGACGCCTTCACCGAGGCCGAGCTGAAGGAGCTGCTGGCCTTCTACCAGACACCGGTCGGCCGCAAGGTGCTGGAACAGATGCCCCAACTGATGGCCCATGCCGCTCAGTTGACCCAGGAGCGCCTGCAGAAGGCGGTGCCGGAAGTGGACAAGCTGCTCGGCCAGATGACCGCCGAACTGCAGCCCGCCAAGCAGTGAAGGAGCCGGACATGAGCATGCGCGACGCCATTCACCAGGCCCTGGCCGGCCTGCAGCCCGAGCACCTGGACGTGCTGGACGAGAGCCACATGCACAGCCGCGGGCAGGAGACCCACTACAAGGCGGTGATCGTCAGCGAGGCCTTCGCCGGCCTCAACTCGGTCAAGCGCCACCAGAAGGTCTACGCCACCCTCGGCGAGCTGATGGGCCGCTTCCACGCCCTGGCCCTGCATACCTACACCCCAGAGGAGTGGGCGCAGCAGGGCATGGCGCCGGACTCGCCGACCTGCCGTGGCGGCAGCAAGCACGATCACTGAGAGGCGTGCCTTGTGGGAGCGGCCTTGGCCGCGAAATGGTGGTCAAGACCTTCGCGGCCAAGGCCGCTCCCACCAAGACCGCTTCCACTCTCTCTCCATTGATCCGGGCCGGCTGCAGAGCCATGTCCGCCTGGGTTAGAATCGCCTCTGCGCCGGCTCCAGCCGGCGCTTCCATTTTCATCCCCGGTCCGCCCTTTGCGAGGGCGACCACTGGAGAGCGTCCATGACCGACAAGATCGTCGTGGCGGCGTTGTACAAGTTCGTCTCCCTGCCGGACTACCAAGCGCTGCGCGAACCCCTGCTGAACACCATGCTCGAACACGGCGTGAAGGGCACCCTGCTGCTCGCCGAGGAAGGCATCAACGGCACCGTTTCCGCGACCCGCCAGGGCATCGATGGCCTGCTCGCCTGGCTGCGCCGCGACGCGCGCCTGGCCGACGTGGACCACAAGGAGTCCTACTGCGACGAGCAGCCCTTCTATCGCACCAAGGTCAAGCTGAAGAAGGAGATCGTCACTCTCGGCGTGCCGGGCGTGGACCCCAACCAGCGGGTCGGCACCTACGTCGAGCCCAAGGACTGGAACGCCCTGCTCGACGATCCCGAAGTGCTGCTGATCGACACCCGCAACGACTACGAGGTAGCGATCGGTACCTTCGAAGGCGCCGTCGACCCGAAGACCAAGTCGTTCCGCGAGTTCCCCGAGTACATCAAGGCCCACTACGACCCGGCCAGGCACAAGAAGGTCGCCATGTTCTGCACCGGCGGCATCCGCTGCGAGAAGGCGTCCAGCTACATGCTCGGCGAGGGCTTCGAGGAGGTGTTCCACCTCAAGGGCGGCATCCTCAAGTACCTGGAAGAGGTACCGCAGGAACAGACCAAATGGCGCGGCGACTGCTTCGTCTTCGACAACCGGGTGACCGTGCGCCACGACCTCACCGAGGGCGACTACGACCAGTGCCACGCCTGCCGCAACCCGATCTCGGTCGAGGATCGCCAGAGCGAGCGCTATTCGCCCGGCATCAGCTGCCCGCACTGCTGGGACTCCCTGCCGGAGAAGACCCGCCAGGCCGCCCGCGAGCGCCAGAAGCAGATCGAGATTGCCCAGGCGCGCAACCTGCCGCACCCCATCGGCTACAACTACAAGGCGCTGCAGGAAGGCTGAACCGCTGCCCCAAACGGCCGCTCTGTACGTACACTGCAGCCATGCTCATCTCGTCGCCTGGCGACTAAGGACCGCGTCGTGCGCCCAGCCCGTCTGCTCTATGTGATGGACCCCATGTGCTCCTGGTGCTGGGGCTTCGCGCCGGTGGTGCGGGCCCTTGCCGAGCAGGCCGGCGCGGCCGGCGTGCCGACCCGGCTGGTGCTCGGCGGGCTGCGCCGGGAGCGGGCGGCGCTCGACCCGGCGACGCGGGCGCGCATCCTCGCCCACTGGCAGGCGGTGCATGCCGGCACCGGCCAGCCGTTCGGCTTTGACGACGCGCTGCCGGAAGGCTTCGTCTACGACACCGGGCCGGCCTGCCGCGCCCTGGTCGTCGCCCGCGAGCTGGATGAGGAGAGCACCTGGCCGCTGCTCCAGCTGATCCAGCACGCCTTCTACGTGGAAGGTCGCGACGTCACCCGCGCCCAGGTGCTGGTCGAGCTGGCCGAGCGCGCCGGCATCCCGCGCATCGAGTTCGCCGCGGCCTTCGACAGCCCGGCGATGCTGGCGGCCACCGAGGCCGACTTCACCTGGGTGCAGGACCTGGGCATCGCCGGCTTTCCCACCCTGCTCGCCGAGCGCGCGGGCCAGCTGGCCCTGCTGACCAACGGCTACCAGCCGCTGGACGCCCTGGCGCCGCTGCTGGGACGCTGGCTGGAGCAGGCCGCCCATGCCTGATCGCCTGACCTGGGCGGAGATTCGCCGCCTCGCGATGCGTCATCGCAAGGGCCTGCTGCTGGCCAACCTGATCGCCGTGTTCGCCACCCTGTGCAGCGTGCCGATCCCGCTGCTGCTGCCGCTGCTGGTGGACGAGATCCTGCTGGAGCAGGGCGACGCGGCGCTGCGCTTCATGGACCGCTTCCTCCCCGACGCCTGGGAAAACGCCATCGGCTACATCGGCCTGATGCTGGCGCTGACCCTGCTGCTGCGCCTCGGCGCGCTGGTCAGCAACGTGCTGCAGGCACGGCTGTTCGCGGGCCTGTCCAAGGACGTGATCTACCGCCTGCGCGTGCGCCTGATCGAGCGGCTCAAGCGGATCGCCCTGGGCGAGTACGAGAACCTGGGCGGCGGCACCGTCAGCGCCCACCTGGTGACCGATCTGGACACCCTCGACAAGTTCATTGGCGAGACCCTGAGCAAGGTGCTGGTGGCGTTGCTGACTCTGACTGGGACCGCCGCCGTGCTGATCTGGATGCACTGGCAGCTGGCCCTGCTGATCCTGCTGTTCAACCCGCTGGTGATCTACGCCACGGTGCAGCTGGGCAAGCAAGTCAAGCATCTGAAGAAGCTGGAGAACGACAGCACCTCGCGCTTCACCCAGGCGCTGACCGAGACCCTGGAGGCGATCCAGGAGGTGCGTGCCGGCAACCGCCAGGGCTTCTTCCTCGGCCGTCTCGGCCAGCGTGCCCGCGAGGTGCGTGACTACGCCGTGGCCTCCCAGTGGAAGAGCGACGCGGCCGGGCGCACCAGCGGCCTGCTGTTCCAGTTCGGCATCGACATGTTCCGCGCGGCGGCCATGCTCACTGTGCTGCTGTCGGACCTCACCATCGGCCAGATGCTCGCCGTGTTCAGCTACCTCTGGTTCATGATCGGTCCGGTGGAGCAGTTGCTCAGCCTGCAGTACGCCTACTACGCTGCCGGCGGCGCCCTGGCGCGGATCAACGAACTGCTGGCGCGGGCCGACGAGCCGCAGCACGAAGGTCGCATCGACCCGTTCCGCGGCCGCGAGACGGTCGGCATCGAGGTGCGCGGGCTGACCTTCGCCTACCGCGACGACCCGGTGCTGCAGGGCCTCGACCTGTCCATCGCGCCGGGCGAGAAGGTCGCCCTGGTCGGTGCCAGCGGCGGCGGCAAGAGCACCCTGGTGCAGTTGCTGCTCGGCCTCTACACGGCCCAGGCCGGCACCATCCGCTTCGGCGGCGCCAGCCTCGAGGAAATCGGCCTGGAGCGGGTGCGCGAGAACGTGGCGGTGGTGCTGCAGCATCCGGCGCTGTTCAACGACACGGTGCGTGCCAACCTGTGCATGGGCCGCGACCGTAGCGACGAAGCCTGCTGGCAGGCGCTGGAGATCGCCCAGCTGGCCTCCACCATTCGTGGGTTGCCGGAGGGCCTGGACAGCATGGTCGGTCGCTCCGGCGTGCGCCTGTCCGGCGGCCAGCGCCAGCGCCTGGCCATCGCCCGCATGGTGCTGGCCGAACCCAGGGTGGTGATCCTCGACGAAGCCACCTCGGCCCTGGATGCCGCCACCGAATACGCGCTGCACGAAGCGCTGGGCCGTTTCCTCAACGGCCGCACCACGCTGATCGTGGCGCACCGCCTGAGCGCGGTGAAACAGGCCGACCGGGTGCTGGTGTTCGACGGCGGCAGCATCGCCGAGGACGGCGACCACCAGCAGCTGATCGCCGAAGGCGGGCTGTACGCCAAGCTCTACGGGCATTTGCAGCACTAGCGCAAGAGGT
>NZ_JAOEEE010000021.1:0-81506 GCF_029837675.1 Pseudomonas sp. GD04015
GGTGGCAGGGGGCTGGTTTCCTGGGGGCTGGCGTTGGCTTCGTGGGGCGGCAGGCGGCGGATCGCCTTCCACAGGTTCTCGCCCTGCCACTGGTGGCCGGTCTCGCTGTACAGCGCGCCGTTGAGGCCGTCCAGTGCCTCGGACAGCGGCTCGAAGCGGGCGGCCATGTCGGCGAGGGTTTCCGGCTGCTGGCGGGCCCAGGCGTCCAGGGCCTGGCGCGTGGCCTGGGGATCGTTGGCCTGGCAGGCGCGCCTGAGGTCATCGAGCAGGGTGCGCGGGCTCGGCCCGGTCTGGGCGGTCGGCAGGATGGCCGGCTGCCGGCGCGCGTGCCACCACAGGCCGAAGCCCAGCGCGGTGGTCAGGGCGAGCAGCAGGCAGGCCAGCTGCCAGGGCCACAGTGGTGCGGCCGGTTCGCCGTTGAGCGCGGGTTGGCCGCCCACCGGGGCTTCCACCTCCAGGCTGGGGTTGCTCGCCACTTCCAGGGTGCGGGCCGGCAGGCTGGCGGTTTCCAGGCTGTCCTTCTCGGTGTTCCACCACAGCAGGCGCACTTCCGGCAGGGTGACGCTGCCGCCCTGGCCGGGCACCAGGGCGGCGCTTTCCTCGCGGCTGCCGATCAGGCCGTTGGCGCTGGTCTCGTTGCGCAGTTGCGGCTGGTCCGGATAGCGGCGCAGGCCGGGGCTGTCCGGCGCCGGCAGCGGCGGCAGCTGGGCGCTGGAGAGGCCTTCGGCGCGCAGCATGATGCTGCGGGTCAGCGAGTCGCCCACGCTGGGTTTGTCCGGCGCCGGGTTCCAGGCCTCGGTGAGGTTGAGCGAGCGGGCCGGCAGCCAGGGCGCATCGGCGGGCCAGGAAGCCGGACGCGGCTTCACGGTGACCGGGATCTGCGGCGACTTGACCCGGGTCAGCCGTCCCGGGCGCGGGCCGAAGGGGTTGTAGTCGCGGTCGCGGACGGCGGGCGTGGCGCTGAACACCTGGGAGGGGATGGTCAGCTCGCCGCTCTGCTGGGGGAAGATCGCGTAGCGCAGCTCGATCACCCCGTGGCGCACGCCGTTGACGTCGGTCTCGAAGGTGCGCGGTTCGCCCAGCTGCTCCACGCGGGCGTCGGCGATCTTCAGCGGGGTCAGGCTGCTGTCGTCGTACAGCGAGACCGAGTGGTAGATGCGCAGGGTCAGGATCACCTGGGCCTGCACGTAGACGCTTTCCTGGTCCAGGCTGGTGTCGATGAAGATGGGCGCGAGCTTGCCGTTGCCGCCGGTGTCGTCCTCGACCACCTGCAGGGTGATCGGCTGGCTCTCGGCGTCGCCCAGCTTGAGCGGCGGTACCACCACATAGCCGGTCTGCTGGGGCAGCAGGGTGACGATCCAGCGGGTGCTGGAGCGGGTCTTGCCGGCCAGGGTGGAGAGGCGGTTCTCCTGGCGGGTGCTGACCACCTCGAACAGCTGCTTGAGGGGCGTCAGGTCGGGCATGCCGAACTGGGTGGCGTCCTCCGACTCCAGGATCAGGTCGACGGTCTCTCCTTCGTTCAGGCGCGCCCGGTCGACCGTGGCGGAAAACCCGGCGGCCCAGGCCTGGTTCAGGCCCAGCAGGCAGAGGAGGAGGGTGCAAAGCAGGCGTTTCATCGGGACTGTTCCTGGCGCTGCTGTTGTTCGTAGAGGAATTTGCGCCGCAGCAGTTCGCCCGGGTCGTCCGGAATCTGCCGCAGCCATTGTTCCAGCGCGTCGCGCTGCTCGCCATCCAGCGGCTGGGCGCTGGCGGCCTGGCCATCCTCGGATGGCTCCTGTTCCTTGTTCTGCGGGCCTTCCGCCGCTTGCCGGCCGTTCTGTTCCGACTGTTCCCGGGATTGCCCGGCATCGGCGTCCTGCGGCTGAGGTTGCTCCGCGGGCTGCTGCTGTTGCTGCGGGTCGGCGGCGGAGCCCGGTTGCCGGTCGGACGGTGCCTTGTCTTCGGCGGGCTTTGGCTGGCCGCCCTGTTGCTCCTGGGGTTCCTGCGACTGTTCGCCCTGGTCCTGCGGCTGGGACTGCTGCTGTTCCTTCTGCTGGCGCAGCAGCTGTTCCACCAGCGCCCGGTTCTGTTGCGCCTGCTGCAGGTCCGGCTGGCGCTCCAGCGCCTGGTCGTAGGCGTCCAGCGCCGCTTCCAGTTCGTTGCCCTTGGCCAGGGCGTTGCCCCGGTTGTAGTGGGCGATGGCGCTGTCGGACTGGGCGAAGCGCTCGGCCGCGCCGGCGTAGTCGCCGGCCTGGTACAGGGCCTCGCCCTGCCACTGGCGATCCGCGAAACGTTCCGCCGCCGCCTTGGGCTGCTGCGCCTGCAGCAGGCGCTGGCCCTGCTGGTCCGGGCGCAGCCAGAGGTCGTCCCAGCCCAGCGCGTAGCCCGGTTGTGGCAGCACACACAGCAGCAGCGGCAGGCAGAACAGCCAGCCGCGGCGGCCGGCGCAGGCGGCGATCAGCAGCAGCGGCAGGAGGAACCAGTGGCCCTGGTCGGCCCAGGCCTGCAGCAGCGTCGGTTCGGCGCCCTCGCGCAGGGTCTGCGGGCCTTCGAGCAGGCCGAGGCTGGCCAGGTCTTCGTCGTCCAGGCGCAGCTTGCGGTACTGGCCGCCCAGGTTGTCGGCGAAGCGGCGCAGGCTGGCGCCGTTCATTCGCGGCACCAGGATGGCGCCGTCGGGACCCTTGAGGAAGCTGCCGTCGGCGCCGCGGATCGGCGCGCCTTCGGCGGTGCCGATGCCGAGGATGGCCAGGCGCTCGCCACGGCTGCCGAGCGCCTGGCGGATGCCGTCACGCTCCTCCGGGCTCAGCTCGCTGCCGATCAGCAGCAGCCGGCCGCGACCCTGGGCGCCCTGTTCCAGCAGGTCCACGGCCTTGTCCACGGCCAGATCGGCGCGTCGTCCCGGCTCGGGCATGATCGACGGCTTGACCGCTTCCAGCAGGTTGCGCGCGGTGGCCAGGTCGTCGGACAGTGGCACCAGGGTATGGGCGCTGCCGGCGTAGACGATGATCGCGGTCTGCGCGTCGTCGCGCGCCCGGAGCAGGTCGAGCAGTTTGCGCCGGGCCTGTTCCAGCCGGCTCGGCGGGGTGTCTTCGGCGAGCATCGCGGGGGTCAGTTCGAGCAGCACCACCAGCGGGTCGGCGCGCTTCTGGCTGGCCTGTTCCACCCGCTGCCAGCTGGGGCCGAGCAGGGCCAGCAGGCCCAGCAGCCAGGCCAGGCCGAGGGCGATCCATGGCAGGCGGTTGCTGCGCGCGCGGCCGCCGGACAGCAGCACGGCCTGGAACGCGGGCGGCAGCAGCAGTTGCCAGCGCCCGCTGCGCCGCTCGCGGTGCCACAGTTGCCAGAGCAGCCAGCCGAGCAGCGGCAGGAGCAGCAGCCAGAACGGGCGCAGCCAGTGCGGCCAGAGCATGTCCATCAGGCGGCCCTGCCGAAGCGCGAGGCCAGCTTCTGCCAGTGGTGCGGCCACAGGTCGCGGACCACCAGCAGCAGGCTGATCAGCAGCGCCGCGCCCAGCGGCCAGGCGTACAGCGCCAGGGCCGGGCGGGCGCGGGTGGGCAGCTGGGCGGCGGGCTCCAGCTTGTCCAGGGCGGCCTCGATGTTCCGCAGTTCTTCGCTGGTGCGGGCGCGGAAGTAGGTGCCGCCGGTCTGCTCGGCGATGTCGATCAGGGTCGCTTCGTCCAGGTCGACGCCCGGGTTCAGCCCTAGCATGCCGATGACCCCGCTCTGGCGCGGGTCCGCGCCGATGCCGATGGTGTAGATCTTGACCCGTTGCTCGGCGGCCAGGCGGGCGGCGGTGCGGGGTTCGATCTCGCCGCCGTTGTTGGCGCCGTCGGTGATCAGCACCAGCACACGGCTGTCGGCCGGACGCTGGCGCAGGCGCTTGACGGCCAGGCCGATGGCGTCGCCGAGGGCGGTCTGTGGCCCGGCGATGTTGACCAGCGCCTCGTCCAGCCAGGTACGCACGGTGCGCCGGTCGAAGGTCAGCGGCGACTGCAGGTAGGCGCGGCTGCCGAACAGGATCAGGCCGATGCGGTCGCCGCGGCGGTCCTCGATGAAGTCGCCGAACAGCTTCTTCACCAGGGTCAGGCGGGAGATTTCCTCGCCGTCCCACTGCATGTCCGCATGTTCCATGGAGCCGGAGACATCCACCGCCAGCAGCAGGTCGCGGCCGCTCGCCGGCAGCGGCAGCGGCTCGCCCACCCACTCGGGACGGGCGGCGGCGGCGACCAGCAGCAGCCACAGCAGCACGAACGGCGCCTGCTGGCGCCAGGCCGGCAGATTGGCGCGGGCGCGGCGGCCGCTGAGCCCTTCCAGCTCGCCGAGGAAGCTGACCCTGAGCGCGGCCTCGCCGCTGTCCGCCGGTGGCAGCAGGGCGCGCAGCAGCCACGGCAGCGGCGCGAGCAGGAAGATCCAGGGCCAGGCGAACTCAAACATGCTTGCGAATCCAGGTGTCGACGGCCTGGTTGAGACCGTTGATGGCCTTGTCGTCGAGGCTGCAATGGCCGCGATAGGTGCCCTCCACCAGCACCATCCAGCGGGTCAGGCCGGCGGCCGGGCAGCGATTGTCGAGGAAGGCCAGCCAGGCGCGGCCGCTCAGCACGTGGCTGTTGTCCGCCGGGTAGTGGGCGCGAGCCAGGCGCTTGAGCAGGGCGTTGAGCTGCTGCAGCCAGGGGCCCGCGTGCTGGCCGTCGTAGGGGCGGGGCAGCCTGGCCAGCTCGGCCAGGGCGGCCTGGCGCAGCGGGTCGAGCGGCTGTTCCTGTGGCAGCGTCCGCTGGCGTTGCGGCAGGTAGCGGCGCAGGTACCACAGGCCCCAGAGCAGCAGCGGCAGCAGCACCATCAGCGCCCACCAGCCGGGCGCCAGCGGCCACCATGACACCGGCGGCGGGGCGATGGTTGGCAGCAGCTGGTCGAGCGGGTTCATGCGCGCTTGCCCGCCTGGTGGCCGGTCAGGTGTTCGCGTAGCTGGTCCACCGGGTCGCGGGTGGTGCTCAGGGCCAGCAGGGGCACGGCGAGCTTCTGCGCCAGCCTTTGCCAGCGCGCCTGGCGCTGCTCCGCCTGGGCGGCGTAGGCCTGGCGCAGGTCGTCGCCACGGGTGTCCAGTTCGAGCAGGGCGCCGCGCTCGACGAAGCGCAGCAGGCCGGCGTTGGGCAGTTCGTGGTCGAGCGGGTCGGACACCGGCAGCAGTACAAGGTCGGTGTGCCGCGCCAGCAGGCCGAGCTGCTGCTCGGCGGCGTCGTTCAGGGCGCGTTCGTCGCACAGAATGATCACCAGGCTGCCCGGACGTAGCACCTCCCGCGCGCGGCGCAGGGCGAGGCCGAAGCTGTCGCGCTCGCCGGTGGCCTCCGGGTGCAGGGCCTGGTTGGCGCGGGTCAGGCGGTTGAGCAGTTGCAGCAGGCTCTGCTTGCTGCGCCGCGGCTTGATCTCATGGTGCTCGGCGTCACCGAACACCAGGCCGCCGATGCGGTCGTTGTGGGCCAGCGCCGCCCAGCCGAACAGGCTGGCGGCCTGGGCGGCGAGCACCGACTTGAACTGCAGCGCGGAGCCGAAGAACAGTCTCCGGCTCTGTTCGACCATGATGAAGATCGGCCGCTCGCGCTCCTCGTGGAACAGCTTGGTGTGCGGCTCCTGGGTGCGCGCGGTGACGCGCCAGTCGATGGTGCGCACGTCGTCGCCGGCCTGATAGACGCGCACCTGGTCGAAGTCCACGCCGCGCCCGCGCAGCTTGGAGTGGTGCAGGCCGATCAGTGGGCTGCGCCGGGCCGGGGTGGAGAACAGCTGCACCTCGCGCACGCGATGGCGCATCTCGATCAGCTCGGCGAGGCTGACGCGGATGCCCGGCGGGGTCGGCTGGATGTGCATGGTCTAGCGTGCGGCCCGGATGAAGTCCGGGAGCGGGGCGCGTGCGGCTCGCGGCTGCATTCAGGCCACCGCCACCACGTCGAGGACACGCTGCACCACGCGGTCCTGGTCGATGCCGGCGGCCTCCGCCTCGAACGACAGAATGATGCGGTGGCGCAGCACGTCGAACAGCATGGCCTGGATGTCCTCGGGGCTGACGAAGTCGCGCCCGGCCAGCCAGGCATGGGCGCGGGCGCAGCGATCCAGGGCGATGGTGCCGCGCGGGCTGGCGCCGTAGGCGATCCACTCGGCCAGCTCGGCATCGTGCTTGGCCGGGGTGCGGGTGGCCATCACCAGCTGGACCAGGTATTCCTCCACCGCGTCGGCCATGTACAGGCCGAGGATTTCCTGGCGGGCGGCGAAGATCGCCTGCTGGCTGACACGGTGCTCCGGCTTGGCCTCGCCGTGCAGCGCCTCGCCACGCGCCTGGGCGAGGATCTTGCGCTCCACGCCGGCGTCCGGGAAGCCGATCTTCACGTGCATCAGGAAGCGGTCGAGCTGGGCCTCGGGCAGGGGATAGGTGCCTTCCTGCTCGATGGGGTTCTGGGTCGCCATCACCAGGAACAGCGGCGACAGGTCGTAGGTGCTGCGGCCCACGCTGACCTGGCGCTCGGCCATGGCCTCGAGCAGGGCCGACTGCACCTTGGCCGGGGCGCGGTTGATCTCGTCGGCGAGCACCAGGTTGTGGAAGATCGGCCCCTGCTGGAACACGAAGCTGCCGGTTTCCGGGCGGTAGATCTCGGTGCCGGTGATGTCGGCCGGCAGCAGGTCCGGGGTGAACTGGATGCGATGGAACTCGGCCTCGACGCCTTCGGCCAGTTCCTTGATGGCCTTGGTCTTGGCCAGGCCGGGAGCGCCTTCCACCAGCAGGTGGCCGTCGGCGAGCAGGGCGATCAGCAGGCGCTCGACGAGCTTGTCCTGGCCGAGGATCTGGGTGGCGAGAAATTGCCGCAGCGCGACAAGCGCCTCACGATGTTCCATCGAGAATCTTCCTGAAAAGGGACTGACGGGTAGCCGAACTCACCCCAACGGGGTGCTCACTCTACTGCATCGGAGCGGGGGCTTGCATGTTTCCGGGCGCGCTCTGCCGAACAGTTCCGGTTCGGCGCGGACCCTCTGCCTCGGCCCCGGGATGGCATCTGTTCCGGTCCGTGCCGCCTGCGAGGCGATGAACGAATATGTCGCGCCGCCGCAATCCAGCGCGGTGGGGCTGTCGCTAGGCTATGCGTGACCTTGTGGTCGCCATGCGCCTGTCGAGTCCAGTCTTTCGCCTAGACTGCTTGGAACCCCGGCGCCGGTGCGCGCACAACCAACAACAAGTCCAGTGGAGCATTACCATGGCGTTCTTCACCGCGGCCAGCAAAGCCGACTTCCAGCACCAACTGCAAGCGGCCCTGGCGCAGCACGTCAGCGACAAGGCGCTGCCACAAGTGGCCCTGTTCGCCGAGCAGTTCTTCGGCATCGTCTCCCTCGACGAGCTGACCCAGCGCCGCCTCGGCGACCTGGCCGGCAGCACCCTGTCGTCCTGGCGCCTGCTGGAGCGCTTCGACCCCGCCAAGCCGGTGGTGCGGGTATACAACCCGGACTACGAGAAGCACGGCTGGCAGTCGACCCACACGGCGGTGGAGGTGTTGCATGCGGACCTGCCGTTCCTGGTCGACTCGGTGCGCATGGAGCTGAATCGCCGCGGCTACAGCATCCACACCCTGCAGAACAGCGTGTTCAGCGTGAAGCGCAAGAAGAGCGGCGAGCTGCAGGAGATCCTGGCCAAGGGCAGCGCCGGCAAGGACGTGCAGCACGAGGCGCTGATGTACCTGGAGATCGACCGCTGCGCCAGCGCCAACGAGCTGCGCGCGCTGGAGAAGGCGATCCAGGAGGTGCTGGAGGAAGTTCGCCTGGCGGTGGCCGACTTCGGCCCGATGAAGGCCAGGGCCGAGCAACTGCTGGCCTGGCTGGACAAGGCCAGGCTCAAGGTCGAGCCCGCCGAACTGGCCGAGGTGAAGACCTTCCTCGGCTGGCTGCTAGACAACCATTTCACCTTCCTCGGCTACGAGGAGTTCACCGTGGTCGAGGAGCAGGACGGTGGTCATTTGGTGTACGACCCGGCGTCCCTGCTGGGCCTGTCCAAGCGCCTGCGCCCGGGCCTGACCAAGGAGGACGCGCACATCGAGGAGGAAGCGGTCGACTACCTGCGCCAGCCGGTGCTGCTGTCCTTCGCCAAGGCCGCCACGCCGAGCCGCGTGCACCGGCCGGCCTATCCGGACTTCGTCTCCATCCGCGAGCTGGACGCCAAGGGCAAGGTGATCAAGGAGTGCCGCTTCATGGGCCTCTACACCTCCTCGGTCTACTCCCAGAGCGTCAGCCGCATTCCCTACATCCGCCGCAAGGTGGACGAGATCGCCGAGCGTTCCGGCTTCGACCGCCAGGCCCACTTGGGCAAGGAGCTGGAGCAGGTGCTGGAGGTCCTGCCGCGCGACGATCTGTTCCAGACCCCGGTGGACGAGCTGTTCAACACCGCCATCGCCATCGTGCAGATCCAGGAGCGCAACAAGCTGCGCCTGTTCCTGCGCCGCGACCCCTACGGCCGCTTCGCCTACTGCCTGGCCTACGTGCCGCGCGACGTGTACTCCACCGAGACGCGCCTGAAGATCCAGCAGATTCTCATGGACCGCCTGCAGGCCAGCGACTGCGAGTTCTGGACCTATTTCTCCGAGTCCGTGCTGGCGCGCGTGCAGTTCATCCTCAAGGTGGACCCGAAGAACCGCGTGCAGATCGACCCGGTGCGCCTGGAGAAGGAAGTTATCCAGGCCTGCCGTTCCTGGAAGGACGACTACGCCAGCTTGGTCGTCGAGAGCTTCGGCGAGGCCCAGGGCACCAGCGTGCTGGCCGACTTCCCGAAAGGCTTCCCGGCCGGCTACACCGAGCGCTTCGCCCCGCACTCGGCGGTGGTGGACATGCAGCACCTGCTCAGCCTGTCCGACAAGCGCCCGCTGGTGATGAGCTTCTACCAGCCGCTGACCCAGAGCGACCAGGAGCTGCACTGCAAGCTGTACCACGCCGACACGCCGCTGCCGCTGTCCGACGTGTTGCCGATCCTGGAGAACCTCGGCCTGCGCGTGCTGGGTGAGTTCCCCTACCGGTTGCGCCGCGCCGACGGCCGCGAGTTCTGGATTCACGACTTCGCCTTCACCACCGCGGGCGGCGTGAACGTCGACATCCAGGAGCTCAATGAGACCCTGCAGGAAGCCTTCGTGCGGATCGTCGAGGGCCTGGCGGAGAACGACGGCTTCAACCGCCTGGTGCTGACCGCTTCAATGCCCTGGCGCGATGTGGCGCTGCTGCGTGCCTACGCCCGCTACCTCAAGCAGATCCGCCTGGGCTTCGACCTCGGCTACATCGCGGCGACCCTGGTCAACCACGCCGACATCGCCAAGGAGTTGGTGCGTCTGTTCAAGACCCGCTTCTACCTGGCGCGCAAGCTGTCCGCCGAGGACCTGGAAGACAAGCAGCAGAAGCTGGAGCAGGCCATCCTGGCCGCGCTGGACAACGTCGCCGTGCTCAACGAGGACCGCATCCTGCGGCGCTACCTGGACCTGATCAAGGCCACCCTGCGCACCAACTTCTACCAGCCGGGCGCCGACGGACAGCCCAAGCACTACTTCAGCTTCAAGCTCAGCCCGCGGCTGATCCCGGAAATCCCGCGGCCGGTGCCCAAGTTCGAGATATTCGTCTACAGCCCGCGGGTCGAGGGCGTGCACCTGCGCTTCGGCGACGTGGCGCGCGGCGGCCTGCGCTGGTCCGACCGCGAGGAGGACTTCCGTACCGAGGTGCTGGGCCTGGTCAAGGCGCAGCAGGTGAAGAACGCGGTGATCGTGCCGATGGGCGCCAAGGGCGGCTTCATCCCCCGACGCTTGCCGGTCGGTGGCTCGCGCGACGATATCCAGGCCGAGGGCATCGCCTGCTACCGCATCTTCATCAGCGGCCTGCTGGACGTGACCGACAACCTCAGGGAAGGCAAGGTGGTGCCACCGGAAGCCGTGGTGCGCCACGACCCGGACGACCCCTACCTGGTGGTGGCGGCGGACAAGGGCACCGCGACCTTCTCCGACATCGCTAACGGCATCGCCCAGGACTACGGCTTCTGGCTCGGCGACGCCTTCGCCTCCGGCGGCTCGGCGGGCTACGACCACAAGGGCATGGGCATCACCGCCAAGGGTGGCTGGGTCTCGGTGCAGCGCCACTTCCGCGAGCGTGGCGTCGACGTGCAGCAGGACCTGACCACGGTGATCGGCATCGGCGACATGGCCGGCGACGTGTTCGGCAACGGCCTGCTGCTGTCGGACAAGCTGCAGATGGTCGCCGCCTTCAACCATATGCACATCTTCGTCGACCCCAACCCGGACGCGGCCCGCAGTTTCGTCGAGCGCCAGCGCCTGTTCGCCCTGCCGCGCTCGTCCTGGGCCGACTACGACGCCAAGTTGATCTCCGAGGGCGGCGGCATCTTCCTGCGCAGCGCGAAGAGCATCGCCATCTCCCCGCAGATGAAGGAGCGCTTCGACATCGCCGCCGACAAGCTGGCGCCCACCGAACTGATCAACGCGCTGCTCAAGGCACCGGTGGACCTGATCTGGAACGGCGGCATCGGCACCTACGTGAAATCGAGCAAGGAGACCCACGCCGACGTTGGCGACAAGGCCAACGACGGCCTGCGGGTCAACGGCAACGAACTGCGCGCCAAGGTGGTGGGCGAGGGCGGCAACCTGGGCATGACCCAGCTCGGCCGCGTCGAATACGGCCTCAACGGCGGTGCCAGCAACACCGACTTCATCGACAACGCCGGCGGCGTGGACTGCTCCGACCACGAGGTCAACATCAAGATCCTGCTCGGCGAGATCGTCGCTGCCGGTGACATGACCGGCAAGCAGCGCAACAAGCTGCTGGCCGACATGACCGACGACGTCGGCAAGCTGGTGCTCGGTAACAACTACAAGCAGACCCAGGCCCTGTCCCTGGCCGAGCGCCGCGCCCGCGAGCGGCTGGCCGAGTACAAGCGCCTGATGGCAGCGCTGGAAGCAGCCGGCAAGCTGGACCGGGCGCTGGAATTCCTGCCCTCCGACGACGAACTCAACGAGCGCGCCGCCAACGGCCGCGGCCTGACCCGGCCGGAGCTGTCGGTGCTGATTTCCTACAGCAAGATTGACCTCAAGGAGGCGCTGCTCAAGTCCCTGGTACCGGACGACGACTACCTGGCGCGCGAGATGGAGACCGCCTTCCCGGCGCGCCTGACCCAGAAGTTCGGCGAGGCCATGCGCCGCCACCGCCTCAAGCGCGAAATCGTCAGCACCCAGATCGCCAACGACCTGGTCAACCACATGGGCATCACCTTCGTGCAGCGCCTGAAGGAGTCCACCGGCATGAGCGCGGCCAACGTCGCCGGCGCCTACGTCATCGTCCGTGACGTGTTCCGCCTGCCGCACTGGTGGCAGCAGATCGAGGCGCTGGACTACAAGGTGCCGGCCGAGCTGCAGCTGTCGCTGATGGACGAACTGATGCGCCTGGGGCGCCGCGCCACCCGCTGGTTCCTGCGCAGCCGCCGCGAGGACCTGGACGCCGCCCGCGATGTCGGCCACTTCGCGCCGCGCGTGGCCGAACTGGCCGGGCGCCTGGACGAGCTGCTCGAAGGCCCGGCACGCGAGCAGTGGCTGGCGCGCTACCAGGGCTTCGTCGAGGCCGGTGCGCCGGAGGAGCTGGCCCGCGTGGTGGCCGGCACCACCCACCTCTATACGCTGCTGCCGATCATCGAGGCGGCCGACGTCACCGGCCAGGACGCCAGCGAGGTGGCCACCGCCTACTTCGCCGTGGGCGGGGCGCTGGAGCTGTCCTGGTACCTGCAGCAGATCACCAACCTGCCGGTGGAGAACAACTGGCAGGCGCTGGCCCGCGAGGCGTTCCGCGACGATCTGGACTGGCAGCAGCGGGCCATCACCATCGCCGTGCTGCAGATGGCCGACGGTCCCAAGGACATCGAGGAGCGGGTCGGCTACTGGCTGGAGCAGCACCGGACCCTGGTACAGCGCTGGCTGGCCATGCTGGCCGAGCTGCGCGCCGCCACCGGCACCGACTACGCCATGTACGCGGTGGCCAACCGGGAGCTGATGGACCTGGCGCAGAGCGACAAGCAGGGCGTGTGCATCCCCTGACGCCCGGCTGACGCGGAAACGAAAAATCCGACGCCCGAAGATTCGGGCGTCGGATTTGGCTTTCTACCGGGTGGAAGGCGGGTTGGCCGTCAGCGCTGGGCCACCAGGTCTTCCAGGTGCGCGATCATGTCGTCGGGCTTGCCGACCAGTACGTCGCTTTCCAGCGCGTCGAGCACCACCTCGGCGGTGTTGCCGATCAGCGCGCCGGAGAGGCCGGTGCGGGCCACGGTGCCGATGATCGTCACCACTGCGCCGAGCTTGCTGGCGGTGTGCGGGATCAGCACGTCGGCCGGGCCTTCCTCGAGGTGCAGGCGGTCGTCGCTGATGTCGTACTCCTCCTGGAAGGCCTTGCACTGGGCACGGTAGCGCGCCTCGATGGTTTCCCGCAGCTGGAAGGTCGGGTCGGCGGCGGACAGCATGGGGGAGGGGTGCGCACTGATCACGTGCAGGGTGCCATTGGCCAGCTTGGCGATGTCGTAGCCGTTGCTGATGATGCCGGAGTGCAGGGTGCGGTGCTCGGCGTCGCCGTTGCCCACGTCCACCGCGGCGAGGATGATGCCGCCGGTCCAGGGGCGGTCGGTCTTGACCATCAGCACCGGGCTCGGGCAGTAGCGCAGCAGCTTCCAGTCCTCGGGGGTGATCAGCGCCTTCTTCAGCGGGTTGTCGGGTACGTGCTGCTTGATCACCAGGCCGCAACCCTCGACCTGCTGGGCCGCGATGATGGTCTGGTAGTAGCCTTCGTGCCAGGCCTGCTGGGTGGTGACGCTATAGCCTTCCTGCTGCAGGGTCGCCAGGTGCTCGGCGAGATAGGCGCTGTGGTCGCCCTTCTTGTCGCAGACCAGCAGGTGGAGATGCGACTGGGTCACACCAGCGATCAGCTTGGCGCGCTTGAGCGCCAGCTCCTCCGGATGTTGCGGGTTCATCACCACCAGAATGCTGCGTATGGCTTGCATGAGCGTTTCCCTGTGCAATGAGTCTTGGAATGCTGCCCACTATAGAGGTGGGCGGTGGTGGCGGCGTTGACCTGTATCACTGCCCGGCTGGCCCCGCGCACCCCGATCCGTATAATGGCCCGCCCCGCCGTCCCTGCCAACACCGATCCCCTGGACCCGTCGCCTGTGAACCTGCCCGAAATCCATCAATTCCTCGCCTGTCCCACGCCGGATGCCTGGGTGCAGGCGGCGCTGGCCGATCAGGAGACCCTGCTGATCGACCACAAGAACAACGAGTTCAAGGCGGCGTCCACGGCGATGGCACTGATCGCCAAGTACAGCCAGGCGCTCGATCTGGTCAACTTCATGTCGCGCCTGGCCCGCGAGGAGCTGGTGCACCACGAACAGGTGTTACGCATCATGAAGAAGCGACGCATCGAGCCGCGGCCGGTTTCGGCCGCGCGCTATGCCTCGGGCCTGCGCAAGCTGGTGCGCAACCACGAACCGCAGAAGCTGGTCGACACCCTGGTGGTCGGTGCCTTCATTGAGGCGCGCAGCTGCGAGCGCTTCGAGGCACTGGTGCCGCATCTGGACGAGGAACTGGGCAAGTTCTACGGCGGCCTGCTCAAGTCCGAATCGCGGCACTTCCAGGGCTACCTGAAGCTGGCCTACCAGTACGGCGAGGAAGCGGATGTGGAGCGGGTGGTCGAGCGGATGCGCGAGGCCGAGCGCGAGCTGATCGAGTCGCCGGATCAGGAGTTCCGCTTCCACAGCGGCGTGCCGCACTCCTGATCGCTCAGGCTGGCGCGCATAAAAAAGCCGGACTCAAGGTCCGGCTTTTTCGTATTCGGGAAATTGCTCAGGCGGCGACGAAGCTGGCCGAGTACGCCAGGGTGCTGCTCTGCACCTCGCCCAGCGTGTCGCGTACCACCTGCTTGGCCAGGCAGGCGCACTTGCCGCACTGGGTGCCCACGCCGAGGCTCTCGCGGACTTCGCGGTAGCTGCAGCAACCTTCGTAGATGGCTTCGCGGATTTGGCCGTCGGTGACGCCCTGGCAGAGGCAAACGTACATGGCAGGCTCATGAAACAGGTTCGATGCGACGGATATTAATGTTAATGAGAATGCTTGTCAAAGCGTGACGGAATATCTTCCTGTCTGAGTGTGTTTCCGAAGACGTCGGCCTGTTTCAGTCAAAAAAACGCCGCATGGCTGCGGCGTTTTCTATGGGCGGATGGTGAGGCTGGGGCTAGTGGTCGAACTCGTCCCAGCCGCCCATTTCCTTCCAGCGGTTGACGATGCCGCAGAACAGCTCGGCGGTCTTCTCGGTGTCGTAGCGCGCGGAATGCGCTTCCTTGCCGTCGAACTCGATGCCGGCGGCCTGGCAGGCCTTGGCCAGTACGGTCTGGCCGTAGGCGAGGCCGGCCAGGGTGGCCGTGTCGAAGCTGGAGAAAGGGTGGAAGGGGTTGCGCTTGAGGTCGCAGCGGGCTACGGCGGCGTTGAGGAAGCCGAGGTCGAAGCTGCTGTTGTGGCCGACCAGGATGGCGCGTTTGCAGCCGTTGGCCTTGATCGACTTGCGCAGGCCCCGGAATATCTCGGTCAGCGCATGTTCCTCGCTCACCGCCATGCGCAGAGGGTGATCGAGCTTGATGCCGGTGAACTCCAGCGCCGCCGCCTCGATGTTGGCGCCCTCGAAGGGCTCGATGCGGAAGAAATGGGTGTGGTCCGGGTAGAGGAAGCCGCCTTCGTCCATGGCGACGGTGGTGGCGGCGATCTCCAGCAGCGCGTCGGTGGCGGCGTTGAAACCGCCGGTCTCCACGTCCACCACCACCGGCAGGTAGCCGCGGAAGCGTGCGGCCATCGGGTGGCGCGGGCCGGACGGCAGGCTGCCGTCGAGTTCGTCGTCGAAATTGTCTTCGCTCACGCTTGGTCCTCCAGCAGGCGCCATTGCAGCTTCTCGCCGGCGCGCAGCGGAATCACCCGGTTCTCGCCCAGCGGCAGTTCGCTCGGGCCGGTCCATTCCTCGCGTACCAGGGTAATGCGGTCGGTGTTGCGCGGCAGGCCGTAGAAATCCGGGCCATGCAGACTGGCGAAACCTTCCAGCTTGTCCAGTGCACTGCGCTGCTCGAAGGCCTCGGCATACAGCTCGATGGCGGCGTGCGCGGTGTAGCAGCCGGCGCAGCCGCAGGCGGCTTCCTTGGCGTGCTGGGCATGCGGTGCCGAGTCGGTGCCGAGGAAGAACTTCGGGTTGCCGCTGGTGGCAGCGTCCAGCAGGGCTTCCTGGTGGGTGTTGCGCTTGAGGATCGGCAGGCAATAGAAGTGCGGACGGATGCCGCCGACCAGCATGTGGTTGCGGTTGTACAGCAGGTGATGTGCGGTGATGGTGGCGCCGACGTTGGCCGGCGCGCTCTTGACGAACTGCGCCGCGTCGCCGGTGGTGATGTGCTCGAACACCACCTTCAGCGTCGGGAAGCGCTCGACCACCCGGACCAGATGCTCGTCGATGAAGCGCTTCTCGCGGTCGAACACGTCCACGTCGGCGCGGGTCACTTCGCCATGTACCAGTAGCGGCAGGTCGACCTCGGCCATGGCTTCCAGCACCGGGAAGATGTTGTCGATGCTGGTGACGCCGGAATCGGAGTTGGTGGTGGCGCCGGCCGGATAGAGCTTGGCGGCATGTACGAAGCCGCTGGCCTTGGCGGCGCGCACGTCTTCGGCGGAAGTCTTGTCGGTGAGGTAGAGCACCATCAGCGGTTCGAAGCGGCTGCCGGCCGGGCGGGCGGCCAGGATGCGCCCGCGATAGGCATCGGCCTCGGCGGCGTTGCGCACCGGCGGCACCAGGTTGGGCATGATGATGGCGCGGGCGAAGGTCCGCGCGACATCGCGGACGGTGTGCTGCAGGACGGCACCATCGCGCAGATGGATGTGCCAGTCGTCTGGGCGCAGCAGGGTAATGCGGTCGGACATGGGGATTCCCGGCAGGTAAAACGTGGGCGAATGCTACCAGTTTTGCGGCTTCCACGACCTATCAAGTTTCCGGCGCCGCTGCCGATACGGGCTATGAAAGCCGTATCTCCCCACGGAGCCGATCTTGCGCCAGCCCAGCCTCCTCCTGCTCAGCCTGTTTGCCAGCCTGCCCTGGTGCATGCCGGCCGCGGCCATCACGTTCCAGACGCGCATGGAGAAAGTGGAGTGGCAGGTCGAGGGCGATCAGTTCGAATGCCGTTTGAGCCAGCCGATCGCCGATTTCGGCAGTGGCGAGTTCGTCCGCCGCGCCGGCGAGCAGGCGACGTTCCGCCTCAAGGCCCGCGAGCGCTGGATGGGCGCCGGCTCGGCGACGCTGCTGGCCGCCGCCGCGCCGTGGCAGCCGGGCAGGGGGGACATCAACCTCGGTACGCTGAGCGTCGGCAGCGGCGAGGTGCCGTTCAACAGCAGCCAGGAGCAGGCAGGGCGCCTGCTCACCGGATTGATGGAAGGGCGTAGCCCTCTGGTGCGCCACCGCACCCTGCAGGGCGGCGACAGCCTGGAAGTGCGGTTGCTGCCGGTCAAGTTCAACCAGGCCTACAACGACTACCTCAAGTGCACGGTCGGCCTGCTGCCGGTCAACTTCGACCAGATCCGCCAGACCCAGCTCGGCTTTCCCGGTGGCACCACGCTTGAGCCCCTGGCCCAGGCCAAGCTCGACATCATCCTGGATTTCATGAAGGCCGACCCAAGCGTCAACCGCATCCAGCTCGACGGCCATGCCGACAACTCCGGCAACCGCTTGACCAATCGCGATGCCTCGCGCCGCCGCGCGGTAGCGGTGGAAGAGTACCTACGGGCCCACGGCGTCCCGGCCGAGCAGATCATCGTCCGCTTCCACGGCGAGCGTTACCCCCTGGTGAAGAACAATAGCGCGGCCAACCGGGCGAAGAACCGCCGGGTGACCATGACCCTGTCCCGCGAGCCGGTGGTCGAGCCGGCCCCCGAGGCCCAGTCGCCGGCCGCTCCCGCCCCGGTGGAACCGGCGCCCGCCGCCGGAACGTCGGGTCCGTCCTCCGCATCCTAAAGTCGCCTGGGCAAATAAATCTGTCGCTTTGTCGCTAGTGTCTGTCGCGCCCCTGTAAATCATTCCGCACGGCCGGTAGAATCCCCGGTTTTCCGTACAACCCCCTGGAGTTGATTGGCATGGCGGACGTCAAAAAGGTAGTTCTGGCCTATTCCGGTGGCCTGGACACCTCGGTGATCCTCAAGTGGCTGCAAGACACCTATAACTGCGAAGTGGTGACCTTCACCGCCGACCTCGGCCAGGGCGAGGAGGTCGAGCCGGCCCGCGCCAAGGCCCAGGCCATGGGCGTCAAGGAAATCTACATCGACGACCTGCGCGAAGAATTCGTCCGCGACTTCGTCTACCCGATGTTCCGCGCCAACACCGTCTATGAGGGCGAGTACCTGCTGGGTACTTCCATCGCCCGTCCGCTGATCGCCAAGCGCCTGATCGAGATCGCCAACGAGACCGGCGCCGACGCCATCTCCCACGGCGCCACCGGCAAGGGCAACGACCAGGTGCGCTTCGAGCTGGGCGCCTACGCGCTGAAGCCGGGCGTCAAGGTGATTGCCCCCTGGCGCGAGTGGGACCTGCTGTCCCGCGAGAAGCTGATGGACTACGCCGAGAAGCACGGCATCCCGATCGAGCGCCACGGCAAGAAGAAGTCGCCGTACTCGATGGACGCCAACCTGCTGCACATCTCCTACGAGGGCGGCGTGCTGGAAGACACCTGGACCGAGCACGAAGAAGACATGTGGAAGTGGAGCGTCTCCCCGGAGAACGCCCCGGACACCCCGACCTACATCGAGCTGACCTACCGCAAGGGCGACATCGTCGCCATCGACGGCAAGGAGCTGACCCCAGCGCAGGTGCTCACCGAACTCAACCGCCTCGGCGGTGCCAACGGCATCGGACGTCTCGACATCGTCGAGAACCGCTACGTCGGCATGAAGTCCCGCGGCTGCTACGAGACCCCCGGCGGCACCATCATGCTCAAGGCCCACCGCGCCATCGAGTCGATCACCCTGGACCGCGAAGTGGCTCACCTGAAAGACGAGCTGATGCCCAAGTACGCCAGCCTGATCTACACCGGCTACTGGTGGAGCCCGGAGCGTCTGATGCTGCAGCAGATGATCGACGCCTCCCAGGCCGATGTGAACGGCGTGGTGCGCCTGAAGCTGTACAAGGGCAATGTCATCGTGGTCGGCCGCAAGTCCGACGACTCGCTGTTCGACGCCAACATCGCGACCTTCGAGGAAGATGGCGGCGCCTACAACCAGGCGGACGCGGCGGGCTTCATCAAGCTCAACGCCCTGCGCATGCGCATCGCCGCCGGCAAGGGCCGCAAGCTGTTCTGATAAGCTGAACGCACCGAGCCAGACGAACCCCGGCCACGAGCCGGGGTTCTGTTTTTATAAGCCCGCACACGGGCAACGATGAGGAAAAAACGATGAGACTGCTGCATACCATGCTGCGCGTGGGCGACATGGACCGTTCCATCGCCTTCTACACCGAGGTGCTGGGCATGACCCTGCTGCGCCGCAAGGAGTACCCGGACGGCCAGTTCACCCTGGCCTTCGTCGGCTACGGCAACGAGGCCGAGAACAGCGTGATCGAGCTGACCTACAACTGGGGCGTGGACCAGTACGAACTGGGCACCGCCTACGGCCACATCGCTCTGGAAGTCGAAGACGTCTACAAGGCCTGCGAGGACATCCGCTCCCGCGGCGGCAAGATCACCCGCGAGCCGGGCCCGATGAAGCACGGCACCAGCATCCTGGCCTTCGTCGAAGACCCGGACGGCTACAAGGTCGAGCTGCTGTCGCCCAAGCGCAACGACTGAGACGCGCTCGCCGCCTTTTTGCATGAGCTGAGAGCTGGTGCTCAAAAATTGACTATCAATGGATGATTGGTCAATTGCTTGACGATTTTGGGTTGATATAGTCGCCGCCCCACAACCTTTCAAGGACGAAAAGATGTTCAAGCAGTGGTGTCGACTCCTGCTGGTCGTGCTCGGCACGGCCGGCCTTTTCAGCTCACCCGCCCAGGCAACCCTGCCGCTGCAGGGCAAATCCACCATTTCCGGCCAGGTCTTCGACGTCGACGGTCGCCCTCTCGAAGGGGTGACCGTGCAGGTGCGCGAGGGCATCATCCTCAAGCGCGGCCAGAAGGCCATTACCAATCCGGGTGGCCTGTTCACGCTCCAGGGCATCGTGCCGACCCAGACCCTCTTCCTGAGCTTCGAGAAGGAGGGCTTCACCTCGACCCAGGGAACCGTGAGCCTGGTGCAGAAGGTGCCGACCGGGAAATGGCTTCCGCGCTACGAGTACAAGCTGCTGCGCGAGGCCACCATCAACAAGACCCTGCTCAAGCGTGGCGCGGTGCAATCGTTCGACCCGGTTCTGGGCGGTACGCTGGCCGAGGCCGGTTTCAAGGTCAGCTTCAGCCCGGACAGCCTGACCGGCAACGCCGGCCAGTCGGTGGAGGTGGTGATCACGCCGGTCGACGTCTCGACCGCCGCGATCAACGGTGCTCCGGGTGAATTCGGTGCGCGTACCGCCGATGGCCGCCTGGAGACGCTGGAGTCTTTCAGCATGGCGGACTTCAGCCTGTACCAGGGCTCCAACAAGGTGAACCTGAAGCCGGGAAGCACCGCCGACATCGAGCTGCTGCTGCCGGCGAACACCCGCCTGCAGGAAGGCGATGTCACCCCGATGTGGCATTTCGATACCGCCAGCGGGCTCTGGCAGGAGGAGGGCACCGGCCAGGTGGCTGCTTCCACGTCGCAGCCCAATCGACTGGCCGTGTTCGCCACCGTTGCGCATTTTTCCTGGTGGAACAGCGATCAGGTGATCACCCTCGCCGAAGTCAGAGGGCGGGTGGTCGACCAGATCGGCCAGCCGGTCGCCGGTGCCAGCGTGTCTTCCCTGGGCGTGGACTATAACGGCAGCACCAATCCGGTACTGACCGATGCCAACGGCTACTACTGCCAGAAGGTGAAAGCCGATTCTGTCAGTGCTCTGCGGGCCAATCGCGTTATCCAGGGCATCAGCTTGAACTCGCCCACACAGCAGGTGCAGGCCGGCGCCGCAGGCAGCCTGTGTGCGAACGGCAGTGCGGTTGTGGTGGCAGACCTCGTGCTGCCGGCCGGACTGGCTTGTGTGAGTGGCACCGTTCTGGACGGCTCTGGCCAACCGGTTTCGGGCGTGACCGTCTTCGCCAGCTCGGGCTCCCACACGCAGAGCGATGCCCAGGGCGCGTTCCAGCTGAGCGTGATGGAGCTGGCCCAGGCTGTGATCTACGCCGCGGGCTACCCCTCCCAGACGGTGACCGCGCCGGCCGCGGGCTCGCCCTGTGCCACAGTGAACCTGCAGCCGGGCGGCTCCAATAGCGCTCCCGCCTGCGTGAGCGGTTTCGTCTACCAGTGCGACCTGTCGAACCGTCGAGAAGACGTGCAGCTGTTCGCCCGGGATGTCTCCAACTCGACGCCGCTGGGCACTTCCGCGCTCAGCGACCTCGATGGCAACTACTGCATCGACAATCTGCCGGCCAATCTGCAGATCAAGGTGGGGCCGGTGAACTCCAGCATCGACGAAGGCATCGAGCTGAACAGCGGTAATGGTGGCGGTAGCTGCGCCGCCAATACCTGCAACGCGGTACCGCCGATGGACATCTGGTGTTACTGATGGCCTAGCTCGATT
This sequence comes from Pseudomonas sp. GD04015, assembly GCF_029837675.1. NCBI lineage: Bacteria > Pseudomonadati > Pseudomonadota > Gammaproteobacteria > Pseudomonadales > Pseudomonadaceae > Pseudomonas > Pseudomonas sp. GD04015. The sequence goes on from NZ_JAOEEE010000021.1 coordinate 20,736, forward strand.
CGCTGAGCGGCACCAAGAAACCGATACCAGTCGCCTGGTATCGGTTTTTTCATGTTTTGCCTGGCTGAAACAGAAAGCACGCCGCGACTTGGAGTCGCGGCGTGCTTCTTTGCGCTATTCGGCGAGTTTCGTCACGGCGAGTTTCGTCTCCGAGCCGGAGATCACTCCTCGATGGCGCCCATGGCGGTGGTGTTGAAGCCGCCGTCGACGTAGAGGATTTCGCCGCTGATGCCCGAGGCCAGGTCGGAGCAGAGGAAGGCGCCGGCGTTGCCGACTTCCTCGATGGTCACGTTGCGGCGTAGCGGGGTCTGTTTCTCGTTGGCGGCGAGCATCTTGCGGAAGCTCTTGATGCCGCTGGCCGCCAGGGTGCGGATCGGGCCGGCGGAGATGGCGTTGACACGGGTGCCTTCCGGGCCGAGGCTGCCGGCCAGGTAACGCACGCCGGCCTCCAGGCTGGCCTTGGCCATGCCCATCACGTTGTAGTTGGGCATGGTGCGCTCGGCGCCCAGGTAGGAGAGGGTGAGGATGCTGCCGTTGCGGCCCTGCATCAGCTCGCGGCCGGCCTTGGCCAGGGCCACCAGGCTGTAGGCGCTGATGTCGTGGGCGATCCTGAAGCCGTCGCGGGTGGTGACTTCGGTGAAGTCGCCGTCCAACTGGTCGCCCGGGGCGAAGCCGACGGAGTGGACGATGCAGTCCAGGCCGTCCCATTTCTTGCCCAGTGCCTCGAAGACCTTGGCGATCTCCTCGTCGCTGGCGACGTCGCAGGGGAAGCACAGCTCGGGGTTGGAGCCCCAGCCGGCGGCGAACTCTTCGACGCGGCCCTTGAGCTTGTCGTTCTGGTAGGTGAAGGCGAGCTCGGCGCCCTCGCGGTGCATGGCGGCGGCGATGCCCGAGGCGATGGACAGTTTGCTGGCCACGCCAACGATCAGTACGCGCTTACCGGCGAGAAAACCCATGTGCGTTATTCCTCTTTCAGTGAGTCGGCGGTCGTCGGAGCCATGAACGCGGCTTCCAGCAACTGCCGGGTATAGGGGTGCTGCGGCGTGGCGAACACCTGCTCGGCCGGCCCCTGTTCAACCACCTTGCCTTGTTTCACCACCATCAATTGGTGGCTCAGGGCCCTGACCACCGCCAGGTCGTGGCTGATGAACAGGTACGTCAGGTTGTACTTGGCCTGCAGCGAGCGCAGGAGTTCCACCACCTGGCGCTGCACCGTGCGGTCGAGCGCCGAGGTGGGCTCGTCCAGCAGGATCAGCGCCGGCTTCAGCACCAGTGCCCGGGCAATGGCGATCCGCTGCCGTTGCCCGCCGGAAAACTCATGGGGGTAGCGGTGCCGGGTATCCGGGTCCAGTCCCACCTCCTTGAGCGCGTCGATGACGGCCTGTTCCTGCTCCTCTTCGCTGCCCATGCCATGGATGCGCAGGCCCTCGCCGACGATCTGGCCCACGCTCATGCGTGGGCTGAGACTGCCGAAGGGGTCCTGGAAGACCACCTGCATCTGCCGCCGCAGGGGCCTCACGGCCTTCTGCGACAGCCCGTCCAGCGCCTGGCCCTGGAAGCGGATGGCGCCCTGGCTGCCGAGCAGCCGCAGGATCGCCATGCCGAGGGTGGATTTGCCGGAACCGCTCTCGCCGACGATGCCCAGGGTCTGGCCCTGGGGCAGGCTGAAGTCGATTCCGTCCACCGCCTTCACATGGTCGACCGTGCGCCGCAGCACGCCCTTCTTGATCGGGAACCACACGCGCAGGTCGTCCACTTCCAGCAGCGGCGCGCCCGCGGGGTTGGCCGCCGGTTCGCCGCTGGGCTCGGCGCCGAGCAGTTCCCGGGTATAGGGATGCTGCGGAGTGCGGAACAATTCGTCACACGACGCCTGTTCGACGATGCGACCGCGCTGCATGACACATACGCGGTGGGCGATTCTTCGCACCAGGTTGAGATCGTGGGTGATCAGCAGCATGGACATGCCCAGGCGCGCCTGCAGGTCCTTGAGCAGGTCGAGGATCTTCAGCTGCACGGTGACGTCCAGCGCCGTGGTCGGTTCGTCGGCGATCAGCAGCTCCGGCTCGTTGGCCAGGGCCATGGCGATCATCACCCGCTGGCGCTGGCCGCCGGACAGTTCGTGGGGGTAGGCCTTGAGGCGCTTGGCCGGTTCGGGGATGCCGACCAGTTCCAGCAGTTCGATGATCCGCGCGCGCGCCGGCTCGCCGCTCAGGCCCTTGTGCCAGGCGAGGATTTCGCCGATCTGCTTGCCGATGCTGTGCAGCGGGTTGAGCGAGGTCATCGGTTCCTGGAACACCATGGCGATGTGGTTGCCGCGGATGCCGCGCAGCTTCTCCGGCGGCAGCTTGAGCAGGTCCTGCTCGCCGTAGCGGATGCTGCCGGCCGGGTGGCGGGCCAGCGGGTAGGGCAGCAGGCGCAGGATGGAGTGGGCGGTGACCGACTTGCCGGAGCCGCTCTCGCCGACCAGGGCCAGGGTCTCGCCGCGGCGGATGTCGAAGCTGACGCCTTCGATCACCCGCTGGGCCTTGTCGCCGGATACGAACTCGACGGCCAGGTCGCGCACTTCGATGAGGTTGTTCGGATCGGTCATCTCATTTCCTCGGGTCGAAGGCATCGCGGGCGGCTTCGCCGATGAACACCAGCAGGCTGAGCATCAGGGCCAGCACGGCGAACGCGCTGATGCCGAGCCACGGCGCCTGCAGGTTGGCCTTGCCCTGGGCCACCAGCTCGCCCAGCGAGGGTTCGCCGGCCGGCAGGCCGAAGCCGAGGAAGTCCAGCGAGGTCAGGGTGCCGATGGCGCCGGTGAGGATGAAGGGCATGAAGGTCATGGTCGAGACCATGGCGTTGGGCAGGATGTGGTGGAACATGATGCCGCCGTTGCCCATGCCCAGCGCGCGGGCCGCGCGCACGTATTCCAGGTTGCGGCCGCGAAGGAACTCGGCGCGCACCACGTCGACCAGGCTCATCCACGAGAACAGCAGCATGATGCCCAGCAGCCACCAGAAGTTGGGCTGCACGAAGCTGGCCAGGATGATCAGCAGGTAGAGCACCGGCAGGCCCGACCAGACTTCCAGGAAGCGCTGTCCGGCCAGGTCTACCCAGCCGCCGTAGTAGCCCTGCAGGGCGCCGGCCAGCACGCCGATGAGCGCGCTGGCCAGGGTCAGCGCCAGGGCGAACAGCACCGACACGCGGAAGCCGTAGATCACCCGCGCGAGCACGTCGCGGCCCTGGTCGTCGGTGCCCAGCCAGTTCTGCGCCGAGGGCGGCGCGGGGGCCGGCACCTGCAGCTCGTAGTTGATGCTGGAGTAGCTGAACGGGATCGGCGGCCAGACCATCCAGCCGTCCTTCGCCGCGATCAGTTCCTGGATGTAGGGGCTCTTGTAGTTGGCCTGTAGCGGGAACTCGCCGCCGAAGGCGGTCTCCGGGTAGCGCTTGAGCACCGGGAAGTACCACTCGCCGTCGTAGCGCACGGCCAGCGGCTTGTCGTTGGCAATCAGCTCCGCGCCCAGGCTGAGCACGAACAGGACGAGGAACAGCCAGAGCGACCACCAGCCGCGCTTGTGGGCCTTGAACAGGGCGAAGCGGCGTCGATTGAGGGGAGAGAGCTTCATCGATCAGTTCTCCCGGCTTTCGAAGTCGATGCGTGGATCGATCAGCGTGTACATCAGGTCGCTCACCAGCTTGGCCAGCAGGCCGAACAGGGAAAAGATGAACAGGGTGCCGAACACCACCGGGTAGTCGCGGTTGACGATGGACTCGAAGCCCAGCAGGCCGAGGCCGTCGAGGGAGAAGATCACCTCGATCAGCATCGAGCCTGCGAAGAAGATACCGAGGAAGGCGGCCGGGAAGCCGGCGACCACGATCAGCATGGCGTTGCGGAACACGTGGCCGTAGAGCACGCGCCGGTCGGTCAGGCCCTTGGCGCGGGCGGTGACCACGTACTGCTTGCCGATCTCGTCGAGGAAGCTGTTCTTGGTCAGCAGGGTGAGGGTGGCGAAGTTGCCGATCACCAGGGCCGTCACCGGCAGGGCCAGGTGCCAGAAGTAGTCGAGGATCTTGCCGCCCAGGCTAAGTTCGTCGAAGTTGCCGGAGGTCAGCCCGCGCAAGGGGAACCAGTCCCAGTAGCTGCCGCCGGCGAACAGCACGATCAGCAGGATGGCGAACAGGAACGAGGGGATGGCGTAGCCGACGATGATCGCCGAACTGGTCCAGACGTCGAAGGCGCTGCCGTGGCGGGTGGCCTTGGCGATGCCCAGGGGGATGGAGACGAGGTAGGTGATCAGCGTGCTCCACAGGCCCAGGGAAATGGACACGGGCATCTTTTCCAGGATCAGGTCGATCACCGTGGCATCGCGGAAGAAGCTCTCGCCGAAGTCCAGTTGCGCGTAGCTCTTGATCATCAGCCAGAAGCGCTCGGGAGCCGACTTGTCGAAGCCGTACATTTTCTCGATCTCGGCGATCAGCTCGGGGTCGAGGCCCTGGGCGCCACGGTAGTTGGAGCCGGCCACCGCGACCTCGCCGCCGCCGCCGGAAACGCGGCCGGTGGCGCCGCCCGAGGCGGCGTCGAAGCCTTCCAGCTTGGCGATCATCTGCTCCACCGGGCCGCCCGGCGCCGCCTGGACGATGATGAAGTTGATCAGCAGGATGCCGAGCAGGGTGGGGATGATCAGCAGCAGGCGGCGGACGATATAGGCCAGCATCAAGGGGCTTCCTGCTCGGTGGTCTTGGCGGGCTTGCTGCGTGGCGGGGCCGCCGGTGCCTCTTCCCACCAGGTCATCAGGCCGTAGTCGTAGAGCGGGGTCACCGCCGGGCGACCGAAGCGCTTCCAGTAGGCCACGCGCCAGGTGTCCACATAGTAGTTGGGCACCACATAGTGGCCCCAGAGCAGGGCGCGATCCAGCGCGCGGGCGTGGCTGATCAGCGCCTGCCGCGAGTCGGCGCGGATCAGGCCGTCCACCAGCTGGTCGATGGCCGGGTCGCGCAGGCCCATCAGGTTGCGGCTGCCGGGGTTGTCGGCGCTGGCGGAGTGCCAGAATTCGCGCTGTTCGTTGCCCGGCGAGTTGGACTGGGGCCAGATCGCCGAGGTCATGTCGAAGTCCCGCGAGCGCAGGCGGTTGATGTACTGGGAGGTGTCGACCCGGCGGATCTGCAGGTCGATGCCCAGTTCCGCCAGGTTGCGCTTGAACGGCAGGATCACCCGCTCCAGGTTGGGCTGGAAGTTGATGAACTCGAAGGCCAGCTGCTTGCCGTCCGGGCCGATCATCTTGTCGTCCTCGATGCGGTAGCCGGCCTCGGTGAGCAGTTGGAAGGCGCGCCGGCTCTGTTCGCGGATGATGCCGCTGCCGTCGCTGACCGGCGGCTTGAACTCCTGGGTGAATACTTCCGGCGGCAGCTTGTCGCGCAGCGGCTCCAGAATTTTCAGTTCGGCCTCGTCGGGCAGGCCGGTGGCCGCCATCTCGGAGTTGGCGAAGTAGCTGCCGGTGCGCTTGTAGGCGCCGTAGAACAGTTGCTTGCTGGCCCACTCGAAGTCGAACAGCTGGGCGATGGCCTCGCGCACGCGGCGATCCTGGAACATCGGCCGGCGCAGGTTGAACACGTAGCCCTGCATGCCGGCGGGGTTGTGGTTGGGGATGGCCGCCATCACGAAGCGGCCGGCGCGCAGGGCAGGGGAGTCGTAGCCGGTGTTCCAGTCCTTGGCCGAGTATTCCAGGTTGACGTCGAACTGGCCGGCCTTGAAGCCCTCCAGGGCCACCTGGGTGTCGCGGTAGTAGTCGACGCGGATGCGGTCGAAGTTGTACAGGCCGCGGCTCACCGGCAGGTCCTGGCCCCACCAGTCCTTGACCCGCTCGAACTCCACGCGGCTGCCCGGCGAGACCTTGCCGATGCGGTAGGGGCCGCTGCCCAGCGGCGGCTCCAGGCCGCCTCTGGAGAAGTCCCGGTCGGCCCACCAGTGCTTGGGCAGCACGTGGATCTGGCCGAGGATCAGCGGCAGCTCGCGGTTGTCCTTGTGCTTGAAGTCGAAGCGCACGGTCAGCCGGTCCTCGGCCACTACCTTGTCCACGTCCGCGTAGTAGTGGCGGTACATGGGGTCGCCTTTCTCGACCAGGGTATTGAAGGTGAAGATGACGTCCTCGGCGGTCACCGGCTGGCCGTCGTGGAAGCGCGCCTTGGGGTTGAGGAGGAAGCGGACGTAGCTGTTGTCCTCAGCCTTGTCGATCTTCTCGGCCAGCAGGCCGTACTCGGTGAAGGGTTCGTCCGGCGAGTGGTAGGTGAGGCTGTCGTAGATCAGCGGTTCCACGTCCACCGGGTTGCCCTTGGGAATGTAGGGGTTAAAGCTGTCGAAACCACCGATCCCGCGCTGCCGCAGCAGGCCGCCCTTGGGCGCCTCCGGGTTGACGTAGTCGAAGTGCTTGAAGTCCGCCGGGTACTTCGGCGGCTCGCCGTACAGGGTGAGGGCGTGCCTGGGTTCGGCCTGGGCGGCGCCGGCCAGGACCAGCAGGGCGGCGGCGCCGAGGGTGCGCAGGGTGGGGCTCATCGAACGGTCTCCGTGGGCTTCAGCCACCAGGCCCGCAGCCCGAGGGTGTAGGGCGGGGTGGTGACGAAGGCGAACCGGTTGCGGTACGCCAGACGATGGTGATTGATGTACCAGTTGGGAATGCTGTAGTGCTGCCAGAGCAGGACCCGGTCCAGCGCGCGGGCGGCCGAGACCTGTTCTTCGCGGGTCTGGGCGGCGAGCAGCTTGTCGAGCAGGGCGTCGACCACCGGGTGGCGCACGCCCGCGTAGTTCCTGCTGCCCTTGACGCCGGCCTGGCTGGAGTGGAAGTACTGCCACTGCTCCAGGCCGGGGCTGAGATTCTGCGGCAGGGTCATGAGGATCATGTCGTAGTCGAACTGGTCGAGGCGCTGCTTGTACTGGGCCCGGTCCACGGTACGCAGGCTGGCGCGGATGCCGATGCTGGCGAGGTTCTCGGTGTAGGGCTGGAGGATGCGTTCCAGGTTGGGGTTGACCAGCAGTATCTCGAAGCGCAGGGGCTGGCCCTTGGCGTTGACCAGGCGCTGGCCGGAAGGTTTCCAGCCCGCCTCGGCGAGCAGGCCCAGGGCGCGGCGCAGGGTTTCCCGCGGGATGCCGCGGCCGTCGGTGGCGGGCAGAGCGAAGGGCTCGGTGAACAACTTGGCCGGCAGCTGCTTGCGGTAGGGCGAGAGCACCAGCCATTCGCCGCCCTCCGGCTTGCCGGTGGCGGAGAACTCGCTGTTCGGGTAGTAGCTGGTGCTGCGCTTGTAGGCGCTGTTGAACAGGGCGCGGTTGGTCCACTCGAAGTCGAACATCAGGCCCAGCGCCTCGCGCACCTTGCGCTGGGCGAAGATGTCGCGGCGGCTGTTCATGAACAGCGCCTGGGTCTGGGTGGGGATCTGGTGCGGAATCTCGGCGCGGATCACGTCGCCGCGGGCGATGGCCGGGAAGCGGTAGCCGTTGGCCCAGTTCTTCGCCTGGTGCTCGATGTAGAAGTCGAATTCGCCGGCCTTGAACGCCTCGAAGGCCACGTTGCTGTCACGGTAGAACTCCACCTCGACCCGGTCGAAGTTGTACTTGCCGCGGTTGACCGCCAGCTTCGCCCCCCACCAGTCCTTGACCCGCTCGAACACCAGGCGCCGCCCGGGGTCCACCTGGACGATGCGGTAGGGCCCGCTGCCCAGCGGCACGTCGAAGCTGGTGGCCTTGAAGTCGCGCTTCTTCCAGTAGTGCTGGGCCAGCACCGGCAGTTCGCCCAGGCGCAGGATCAGCAGCGGGTTGCCGGCGCGCTTGAACACGAAGCGGATGCGGTGGCGGCTGAGGATGTCGACCCGTTTGACTTCCTGCAGGTTGGTGCGGTACTGCGGATGACCGTCCCTGACCAGGGTGCGGTAGGAGAAGGCCACGTCGTAGGCGGTGATCGGCTGGCCGTCGTGGAAGCGGGCTTCCTTGCGCAGGTTGAACACCACCCAGCTGCGGTCCTCGTTGTATTCCACGCTCTTGGCGATCAGGCCGTAGCTGGAGGCCGGCTCGTCGCCCGAGGGGTCGTAGGGGCCGGTGCCCACCATCAGCGGCTCGTTGAACTCGCTGACCCCGTATTGCAGGAAGTTGGGCGCCGCCGACGGACTGCTGCCCTTGAAACTGTAGGGATTGAGGGTGTCGAAGGTGCCATAGGCCATGATCCGCAGCGTGCCGCCCTTGGGCGCAGCGGGGTCGACCCAGTCGAAGTGGGTGAAGCTCGCCGGGTACTTGAGCATGCCGAACTGGGCGTAGCCATGGCTCTCGCTAAGGGTCGCCAGGGCGGGGAAGCTCATGGCCAGGCCAAGGATCAGCGAGAGCAGGAGACGCATCGGGTGCGGAGTCCGGTCCATTGGGCTTCTGGCGGCATATAGAGGCAGGGTGCTGGTTTTTCGCTGCGGTTGGCGGCGGATGATCGCCGATTTGCACGGGCATGCCGACCGATTGTTTGCCGGTACAGTAACAGCTTGTATCCGCTGGAAAAAGAGCACCTTCCATGCGGCTTGTGCCATCATTTTGCCTACACTTGAACGAGATGAAACGAGGTCGCTGTCTTGGCGGAACGCAGTATCGGGTTACAGGCATGGATCGACAGATTGAACCAGGCGGAACTGCCTGCGCTCGCCGCCGTGGTGCAGGACCTGCATCGCCTGTCCCAGGCCGACCGGGCCTCAGTGCAGCAACTGGCCGACGTGTTGCTGCGCGACGCTTCGCTGACCTCCAAGGTGCTGCGGGTCGGTAACAGCGCCTACTACAACCCCTCCCAGGAAAGCATCCGCACCATCTCCCGGGCCATCGTGCTGATCGGCTTCGACAACGTGCGCCTGATCGGCATGTCGGTGTGCCTGATCGACAGCCTGCTGGCGAAGGCGCCACGCGAGCAGTTGCAGATGCTCCTGGCGCGCTCTTTCCACGCCGCGGTGCAGGCGCGCAACATCGCCGGCTACGTGCTAAGCCGCAGCGAGGAGGAGGTGTTCATCGCCGCGCTGCTGCACACGGTGGGCGAACTGGCGTTCTGGGCCAGCGGCGGCGCTCAGGCCGATGAGCTGGCCGTCGCCCTGGAGCGGCCCGGCATGGACCCGGACGAGGCCGTGCGGGAGGTGCTCGGCACCAGCTTCCGCCAGTTGACCCAGGGCCTGGTGCGGAGCTGGAACCTGGGCGAACTGGCCGCTTTCGCCCATGGCGGTGGCAACCAGCACGATCCGGCGGTGCGCGCCATCGGTCTGGGCGTGAAGATCAGCGAAGCGGCGCTGGAGGGCTGGGACTCGCCGGAGATGGAGCAACTGGTGCAGCAGGTGGCCGAGTTCACCGGCGTCAGCCCCGAGGACGCGCTGCGGCAGGTGCTGGAAAGCGCCCGGGAGACCGTGGAGGTGGCCACCACCTTCGGTGCCGGCCAGCTGTGCCGGCTGATTCCCGATACCGATCCGGAGCAGATCCGCCTCCAGCAGCAGGAGCGCAAGGCGCGCCTGCTGCAGCCCGACCAACTGGTGCTGCAACAGGCGCTGCAGGACTTGGGCATGATGGTCAGCAGCAAGGCCGACGTCGGCATGATTCTCGACACTCTGCTCAAGGGCCTGCACCGGGGCGCCGGGCTGGAGCGGGTGATGCTGGCGGTGCTGGCCGACGGCCAGACCCGTTTCCGGGTGAAGCGGGCGATAGGCGAGGGCACCGAGCGCTGGCTGAGCGACTTCCAGCTGCCGGCGTCCCAGATCGAGCAGCCGCACATCTTCAGCTATGTGCTGCGCAACCGCGAGGCGCTGTGGATGGGGGTGCCGGCCAGCTACAACCTGGCCGAGCTGGTGACCCTGCCGATGCGCCAGCAGCTGGGGCAGGGCATGTTCTTCATCGCGCCGCTGCTGGCCGGCAGCCGCGAGATCGGCGTGCTGTACGCGGACTGCCGGGTTTCCGGGCGGGCGCTGAAACACGAGCAGTTCGTCGCCTTCCAGCGCTTCGCCCAGCTGACCGTGCGTTGCCTGGAGGCGCTGGGCAAGCGCTGACGACAGGGCTATGTCCCCGCGTGGCCAAGACCTCTAGCCGAACACTGCAGCTGCCTGCGCCTGGATTATTCCTTCGGGCCAGCGCAAGCGCTGTTCAGCGATACAGCTGCTCCCGCCTGCGCGGAGATGACGCGGTGGGAGTGGAGCCCCTCCGAGAACCGTCATTCCCGCGCAGGCGGGAATCCAGAAGATTGCACTGCAGCGCGTAACAGGTATGCAGCCCACGAAAAGGCTATGTACCCGCTTACGTGTTGGTGGCGCAATTCTGCTCTTGTGGGTGCGGCTGGGCGGCATTCCGATTGGCCGCGATACTTTGTTGCCAGCCTCGTTCGCGGACAAGTCCGCTCCCACAGGGGGCAATGGCGCTCGCCGACCATGGAAAATGCCTTAACTGAAGGCAATTAGCCCTCGGGCGGCCTTGTTGTCAGTCGAGATACAGCGTGAGGGTCTGTCCCGGCTTGAGCGCGCGGCTGTCGCTGCGCGGGTTCCAGCGCTGGATGTGCTCAACGTTGACCTTGAAGCGCTGGGCGATCAGGTACATGGAGTCGCCGCTCTTGACCTGATAGTAGGTCACGTTTTGCCGCGCCTTGCTGCCGCCGGCGGCCACCGAGTTGCCGGTGCCGCCCGAGCCGCCGCGGATGTCGAGCATCTGGCCGAGGCTCAGCTTGCTGCCGGCGTTCAGGCCGTTCCAGCGCTGCAGGTCCTTGAGCGAGACGCCGTGGGCGTTGGCGATCTGCCAGAGGTTGTCGCCGCGCTTCACCTTGTAGCGCTGCGGGTGGCTGGCGGGCGGCGGCGCCTTGGCCACCTGCTCGTGCAGTGCCCGCACCGGCTCGCGCCCGCCCGCGGACGGGATAGTGAGGACCTGGCCGACCCGCAGGTTGTTGCCGCTCAGCTTGTTGACGTCCTTCAGGGCGTTCACCGTCAGGTGGTGGCGGTTGGCGATGCTGTGCAGGTTGTCGCCCGCGCGCACCCGGTATTCCTGCCACTGCACCAGTTCCTGGGGTTTCATCAGCGAGAGGCTGGCGTTGAACTGCTCGGCCTTGTCGATGGGCACCAGCAGGTGCTGTGGGCCGTCCATGGTGATGCCTTTCTTGAAGGCCGGGTTGAGGCTCTCCAGCTCGTCCTCTTCCATGTCGACCATGGCCGCCAGCCGCGCCAGGTCCAGCCCCGGCTTGCTCGCCACCTGCTGGAAGTAGGGCTCGTTGGCGATGGGGCTGAGGGCGACGCCGTAGGCCTCCGGCGACATGACGATCTGCGACAGGGCCAGCAGCTTGGGCACGTAGTCCTGGGTTTCCTTGGGCAGCGGCAGGTTCCAGTAGTCGGTCGGCAGGCCGAGCTTCTGGTTACGCTCGATGGCCCGGCTCACGGTGCCCTCGCCGGCGTTGTAGGCGGCCAGCGCCAGCAGCCAGTCGCCGTTGAACATGTCGTGCAGGCGGGTGAGGTAGCTCAGCGCCGCGTTGGTCGAGGCGGTGATGTCGCGGCGGCCGTCGTACCAGTTGGTCTGGCGCAGGTTGAAGTGGCGGCCGGTGGAGGGGATGAACTGCCACAGGCCGACCGCGTGGCTGCGCGAGTAGGCGTAGGGGTTGTAGGCGCTCTCGATCACCGGGAGCAGGGCCAGCTCCATCGGCATCTTGCGTTCTTCCAGGCGCTCGACCACGTAGTGGATATAGAGGCTGCCGCGGGTGCTGGCGTTTTCCAGGAAGGAGGGGTTGCTGACGAACCACAGGCGCTGGTTCTCGATGCGCGGGTTGATGCCGATCTCGTCCTGCAGCCCGAAGCCGTCGCGCATCCGGTCCCAGATGTCCTTGGGCAGCTCCGGCTCGACCGCTTCGGCGAGCCATTGCGGCTCCTGCTGCAGGGTCACGGCGGGGTCGGTATCGCGGCTCTGCTCGACCGGGGCCGTGCTCTGGCAGCCTGCCAGGCCCATGCATGCCATTACCGCCAGAGCCCTTGCCCGTCGCGTCAGTTCCGTTGAATCAAGGGTTCCGAAAGGTAATAAAAACATTGTTATCTAGTATCTGTCGGCCCAAAAAAGTGGAGGGATTCTAGAAACGGCCCCCAGGGTGGTCAAGTTTTCACCAGCCCGCCGACGGGTCGCTAGGCCACCTTGAACTGGTCCTTCCAGCCGCGCAGCGCAGCGAAGACCTCGTCTTCCGTACGCTGCCGGGCGCCGTCCCGCTCGTCGATTTTTTCTTTAATGGATGTTTCGCCGCAGCGCAGGAAGGGGTTGGTCGCCTTCTCCAGGCCGATGGTCGACGGCAGGCTGATCCGCCCGGCCGCGCGCCAGGCGCTGACCTCCTCGAAGCGTTGCGCGACGGCCGTATTGTCCGGCTCCGCGGCGCGGGCGAAGTGCAGGTTGCTCAGGGTGTATTCGTGGGCGCAGTAGACGCGGGTGGCGTCCGGCAGGGCGGCCAGGCACTGCAGCGACGCATTCATCTGCTGCGGCGTGCCCTCGAACAGCCGGCCGCAGCCGGCGGCGAACAGGGTGTCGCCGGAGAACAGCCAGCCTTCCTGGGCCTGGTGGTAGGCGATATGGCCCAGGGTATGGCCGGGCACCGCGTGGACGACGAAGTCGCGGCCGAGCACCTCGATCCGCGCGCCGTCGTCGAGCGCCACTTCGCGGGCCGGGATGTTCTCCCGCGCGGGGCCGGATACGCGGGCGCCGGTGGCGTCCTTGAGCCGGGCCACCCCGCCCACGTGGTCGGGGTGGTGGTGGGTGACAAGGATGTCGTCGAGCCGCCAGTCCGGGTGGGCGGCCAGCCAGTCCAGCACCGGCTGGGCATCACCCGGGTCGACCACGGCGCAGCGGCGGGTGGTGGCGTCCTGCAGCAGCCAGATGTAGTTGTCGCTGAAGGCGGGAAGGGCATCGATCCGGTACATGTTCGGGGTCGCCATTTGGGGAACAATGGCGCATCTTAAGCGCAACAACCCGCCACGATCTGCTGTGCGTCGGCTAAACGATGGAGAAAGCGTCCTCGGAGTGCTCATTTAGCACTCGTAAACTCTGCTTCCTCGGCCACGTTCTCCATCGTTCATCTCTGGCTTGCGAGATCGTTACCTACGTCCTGCTCGTTCATGGAGGCTGCGATGAGCGAACCCTTCGCCCAGGCCGATGCCGACTGGCTGCAACTGACCCGCGCTGCCCGCGAGTGGCTGGCCTCGCCCCACGGCGAGCTGCTGCTGATGGAGGAGCGGCAGGCGCTGGACGAGGAGCTGGCGCGCTATTTCGGCGGCTATCTGGTGCACTATGGCCCGGCCGAGGCCGAGCCGCCCAGCGCGCCGCAGATCCGCTGCAACGTCCGCCTGGGCGCGCCGCTGGCCGGCGTGCACATCGCCTGTGAGGAGCAGGCCTGGCCATTGGGCGAGCACGCCGCCGACGTGGTGGTGCTGCAGCACGGGCTGGACTTCTGCCTCTCGCCCCACGGCCTGCTGCGCGAGGCGGCGCGCAGCGTGCGCCCCGGCGGCCACCTGCTGATCACCGGGGTCAATCCCTGGAGTACCTGGGGGCTGCGCCACTACTTCGCCCGCGACGGCTTCCGCCAGGCCCGCTGCATCTCGCCCAGCCGCCTGGCGGACTGGCTCAGCCTGCTGGGCTTCGCGCTGGAGAAACGCCGCTTCGGGTGCTATCGTCCGCCGCTTTCCGCGCCGGCCTGGCAGGCGCGGCTGGCCGGACTGGAGCGCTGGGGCGCGCGCATGCACGCGCCTGGCGCAGGGTTCTACCTGCTGGTGGCACGCAAGCTGGTGGTCGGCCTGCGGCCGCTGCGCCCGCCGCAGCGCGCCAGCATGGGCAAGCTGGTGCCGATGCCCGTGGCCAAGGTGAGCCGGTGCGATTCCGAGGAATAGGGCCGGTTGGCGCTTGTCACGGCCCTTCCAGTTGCGCGTTGAAACGCCAACAGACCTGCAGAGCATTCGATGAGCGAAGAAATAGTCGAGATCTACACCGATGGCGCCTGCAAGGGCAATCCCGGTCCCGGTGGCTGGGGCGCGCTGCTGATCTACAAGGGTGCGGAGAAGGAGCTGTGGGGCGGCGAGCCCAACACCACCAACAACCGCATGGAGCTGATGGCGGCGATCTGCGCGCTGATCGCCCTGACCCGGCCCTGCCGGGTGCGCCTGGTCACCGACTCGCAGTACGTGATGAAGGGCATTCAGGAGTGGATGCCTAACTGGAAGAAGCGCGGATGGAAGACCTCCACCAAGGAGCCGGTGAAGAACGCCGACCTGTGGCAGGCGCTGGACGAGCAGGTCAACCGCCACCAGGTCGAGTGGCGCTGGGTGCGTGGCCACACCGGCCACCCCGGCAACGAGAAGGCCGACCAGCTGGCCAACCGCGGCGTGGACGAAGTGCGGGCGATGAAGTCCGCATAGCCTCCCGTGGGAGCGGCCTTGGCCGCGAAATTCTCGGATGAAACCGGATCGCCGCCGCGCACACGCAGGATTGCGCCGCCTGCACGTTATCGAGACATGACCTTTCCCTTCCGTTGACCTCCGTCATGGCGCCGATCCCGCCCGGCCGCATCATGGCTGCGACATAGGCATCGCACGCCGGGGGCGCCGAGGAGAGAACATGCTGTACCTGCTGCTGAAATTCACTCACCTGGCGGCGGCCGCCTGCTTCATCGGCGGCGTGTTCTTCGAGGTGATGATCCTCAGCCGCGCCGCCCGCACCCTGGAGCCCGCGCCGCGCGAGCAGCTGTCCAAGGCCCTGGGCCAGCGCGCCCGCCAGGTCATGCACTGGGTGGTGCTGGCGCTGTACGGTGCCGGCCTGGGGTTGGCCTGGCACTACCGGAGCGCGCTGGCGCAGCCCTTCGCCAGCAGCTTCGGCACCCTGCTGACCCTGAAGATCTGCCTGGCCCTGAGCATCCTTGGTCACTTCCTCGGCGTGGTCTTCCTGATGCGCACCGGGCGCATGACCCCGGCCCGCTCGCGATTGATCCACCTCAGCGTGCTGGTGCAGATGCTCGGCATCCTGTTCCTGGCCAAGGCGATGTTCGTGCTGAGCTGGTAGCCGCTCAGAAGGTGCGGGTGGCGGCGCTCGCCAACTGCTGCAGGTAGGGCAGGTCGCACAGCACCCACTGGCGCAGGCGGCCGCGCACCCGGCCGGCCTGCTGCCAGTCGGACAGCAGCCGGCTGAGCGATTCCGGGCGGATGCCCAGGTGGGTGGCGAGCTGGCGCTGGCTGATCGGCAGGCTGAGGTTGTCGCCCTGGCGCCGGTGCAGGCCGAGCAGGTAGGCGGCCAGGCGCTGGGACGCCGAGCTGGCGGTCAGCCAGTCCACTTCGTTGACCTGGCGATACAGGCGCAGGCTGAGGCTTTCCAGCATGCGCATGGCCAGCGGCGGGTGGCTCTCGCAGGCTTTGCGCAGCGCCGCTCGGCTCAGGCGGTAGAAGGCGCTGTCGCACTGGGCGCGGGCGTTCATCGGGTAGCGGCCGTGGGGCATGAACATGGCGGCCTCGGCGATCAGCTGGCCGTCGCGGAACAGGTGGAAGACCCGCTCCTCGCCCTCGCTGGTGAAACGCATCATCTCCACGCAGCCCTGGCGCACCAGCAGGAAGTGCTCGGCTGCCTCGCCCTCGCGGAACAACAGCTCGCCGGCTTCGGCCCGCAGGCAGGTGGCCGAGGCGGTGAGGGCCGCCATCAGCTCGGCGGGCAGATCGGCGAACAGGGGAACTGACGACAGCAGCTGGCGGCATTCGCCGCAATCTGCCCGGGACTTAACATTTGTCATTGGTAGCTGGCGTGCCGGCGGTGATGATGCGCGAATGAAGATAAGACTTATTCGCGAATCATTCAATCGACGTGCCGCCCGGCTGCTCGTCTCCCTGTGGCTGGCCGGCTGTGCCGCCTCGCTCGCGCCCGTCGTGGCCGCGAAGGAAGAGGTCCTGCGCCTGGCCGGTCCTGCCGCAGTGGTCAGCTTCCCGCTGCTGCACATGGTCGAGAGCGGGGCGCTGGAGGCGCATGCGCAGCGGGTCGAGTTCCGCCTGTGGCAGAACCCGGACCAGCTGCGTGTGCTGCTGGCCAACGACGAGATCGACTACAGCGCGGCACCGGTCAACCTGCCGGCGCTGATGGCCGGGCGCGGCCAGCCGGTGCGCCTGCTCAACGTGTCGGTGTGGGGCATCATCTGGCTGGTCAGCCGCGACCCGGCGGTGCAGGGCTTCGCCGACCTGACGGGCAAGGAACTGGCGCTGCCGTTCCAGCGCGACCTGCCGGCGATCCTGGTCGACGAACTGCTGCTCAGCCACGGCCTGCAGGCGGGGCGCGACCTGACCCTGCGCCCGGTGCGCGACGGCCAGGACGCCCAGGCGCTGTTGCTGGCCGGCCGCGCCGACCACGCGCTGCTGGTGGAGCCCGCCGTGTCGCTGCTGCTGTGGCGCAACCAGCAGCAGAAGGGCGCGCCGCTGTTCCGCGTGCAGAGCCTGGAAAGCGCCTGGAAGCAATCCTTCCCCGCGCAGCCCGAACTGCCCCAGGCCGGGCTGATGGCCAGCGCGCGGGTGGCCGACCGGCGCGAGCTGGCCCGCGCCGTGGTCGACGCCTATGGCGAGTCCGCGCGCTGGTGCAGCGCCCAGGCCCGCGAGTGCGCGGAGCTGGTCCACCGCCACCTGCCGCACCTGCCGGTCGCGGCCATCGAGCAGTCCATCCGCGTCACCCGCCTGGAAAGCCGCACCGCCAGCGAGGCCCGCGGGCCACTGGAGGCGCTCTACCGGCTGATCGCCGAGCGCCATCCCCAGGCCATCGGCGGTGCGATGCCGGCCGCCGGCTTCTACGGGCCGTGACGATGAACGATATCCGACCCACCTCCCGGCGCTGGGCGCTGCTCGGCGGCGCGCTGATCCTGCTCGGCTGGCAGTTGCTGGCGATGCGCCTCGGTCCGTTGCTGATGGCGACGCCGCTGCAGACGCTGGACGCCATGTGGCGGCTGCCGTTCGAGGCCGATTTCCGCCTGCACGCTGGCGCCAGCCTGCTGCGTATCGGCCTGGGCGTCGGCCTGGGCTGCCTGCTCGGTTTCTGCCTGGGCCTGCTGGCCGGGCTGGATGCGCGCCTGCGCGGCCTGCTGGAGCCGCTGCGCTGGCTGCTGATGGCCACGCCGCCGGTGGTGGTGGTCGTGCTGGCCATGCTCTGGTTCGGCCTGGGCTCGGCGATGGTGGTGTTCATCAGCGTGCTGATGCTGGCGCCCGGCATGTACGTGAACACGGTCAAGGGCATGCTGATGGTGGACCGCGGCCTGCTGGAGATGGCCCGGGTCTACCGCTTCGGGCCGTGGCAGAAACTGCGTCATCTCTATGTGCCCGCCCTGGCGGCGCCGCTTGGCGCGGCCCTGCTGATCGCCACCTGCGGTGGCGTGCGCCTGGTGGTGATGGCCGAGGTGCTGGGCGCCGAGAGCGGCGCCGGCTTCGCCCTGGCCAACGCGCGCAGCACCTTCGATAGCGCCGGTCTGTACGCCTGGACCCTGCTGATCCTGCTGCTGGTGGCAGTCCTGGAGTTCGTCTTGTTGCAGCCGCTGCAACGGCGCATGGGGCGCTGGCAGGAACCCGCCCATGCTTGACTGGCACGCCATCGACCTGCGCCTTGGCGGCCGCCCGGTGCTGAACGGCGTCGACTTCCGCGTGCGGGCCGGCGAGCGGGTTGGCATTCTCGGCCCGAGCGGCGCCGGCAAGAGCAGCCTGCTGCGGCTGGCCGCCGGCACCCTCAAGGCCCGGCGCGGCACCCTGGGCAACAGCTTCCGCCACGCCGTGCTGGCCTTCCAGGAACCGCGCCTGCTGCCCTGGTGCCGGGTCGCCGAGAACCTGGAGATCCCCCTGCGTGCGGCCGGCCGCGACCCGGCGACGGCGCGGCGCCTGGCCGCCGAGTGGCTGGCGCGCGTCGGCCTGGGCGAGCAGGCCCGGGCCTGGCCCAACCAGCTCTCGGGCGGCATGGCGCAGCGCGTGGCGCTGGCCCGGGCGCTGGCGGTGGAGCCGGACCTGCTGCTGCTCGACGAACCCTTCAGCGCGCTGGACCCCGCCCTGCGCAAGACCCTGTGCGAACTCTGCCGCGACTGGCTCGATACCTCCGGCGCGGCCCTGCTGTGCGTCAGCCACCATCCCGCCGAGCTGGTGGGCCTGGTCGACCGCTTCGTGCTGCTCAGCGGCGGCGCGCTGCGCGAGTTCGACCCCGCCGGACGCACGCCGGACAAGGTGGCCAGCGCGCTCCACCAGACCCTGATGACCCTGGAGGCACCGCAGCCATGAGCTATCCCATCCTGCTGACCCTGCACCTGTTCGCCGCGCTGATCTTCATCGGCACAGTGTTCTTCGAGGTGCTGATCCTTGAAGGCGTGCGCAAGCACGTGCCGCCCGCGGTGATGCGCGAGGTGGAGCAGGGCATCGGCAAGCGTGCGCGGCGTCTGATGCCCTGGGTGCTGCTGGTGCTGTTCAGCGCCGGCCTGGGCATGGTCTGGGTGCGCTACCTGCCGCTGCTGGCCGACCCGCTGGCGACCTCCTTCGGCACCCTGCTGACGCTGAAGATCACCCTCGCCCTGAGCGTGCTCGGGCACTTCTTCACCGCCATGTACCTGCTGTTCAGCGGGCGCATGAATTCCACCTATTTCCGCCGCATCCACCTGAGCGTGTTCACCCACATGGTCGGCATCGTGCTGCTGGCCAAGGGCATGTTCTACCTGAGCTGGTGAGCCGATTTCCTGTTCTGACGGAGTTGTGTCATGAGTCGATCCTTCACCCCGAAACTCCTGCCCCTGGCGATCCTGAGCGCGCTGCCCCTGGCCGTCGCGG
Source organism: Pseudomonas sp. GD04015 (assembly GCF_029837675.1). Classification (NCBI taxonomy): domain Bacteria; kingdom Pseudomonadati; phylum Pseudomonadota; class Gammaproteobacteria; order Pseudomonadales; family Pseudomonadaceae; genus Pseudomonas; species Pseudomonas sp. GD04015. The sequence goes on from NZ_JAOEEE010000021.1 coordinate 39,528, forward strand.
CCGCCGACAACGTGGAGCTGGAGCCGCTGCGGATCAGCGGCCAGCGCCAGGCGCCGGCCAGCCAGTCCGTGGAGGCCGCGCGCGAGCGACTGGCCCGCGTGCCGGGCGGCACCAACCTGGCCGAGCCGCAGGGCGAGACGCGCCTGGCGACCCTGCGCGATGCGCTGGACTACCAGCCGGGCCTGGTCATCCAGGACTTCTTCGGCGGCACCGACCAGCCGCGCCTGAACATCCGCGGCTCGGGCATCCAGAGCAACCCGGTCAACCGCGGCGTGCTGTTGCTGCAGGACGGCCTGCCGCTCAACGAGGCCGACGGCTCCTTCGTCATCGGCCTGCTGGAGCCACGCAACGCTGCCTGGATCGGCGCCCGGCGCGGCGCCAACGCCGGCAGCCCCGGCGCCACCACCCTGGGCGGCGAACTGGAGTTCGGCTCGCTGACCGGCGCCGACGAGGCCGGCCGCCTGCGCGTCGAAGGCGGCAGCTTCGGCCGCTACGCCCTGCAGGCCGCCGCCGGCCTGGCGGCGGGCGGGCACGATGCGCGGGTCAGCGTCAGCCAGGACGAGTACGACGGCTACCGCCACCACTCCGCCTCGCACCGCACCCTGGTGCAGAGCAACTTCGGCCTGGACCTGGGCAACGGCGTGGAGAACCGCAGCTACCTGTCCTGGAGCGACCTCACCTTCGAGATCCCCAACGTCATCACCAAGGCGCGCCTGGAGGACGAGCCGCGCAGCGTGCTGGGCGACGGCAGCACCCCGCAGGACCGCATGCTCAACATCTACCGGCGCGACCCGCACCGCGACACCCAGCAACTGCGCATCGCCAACCGCACCCTGTGGAAGGGCGAGGGTTGGCAGCAGAGCTTCGGCGTCTATGGGCAGAACACGGTGGACGACTTCACCGACCCGCTCAGCCATACCCAGACCGACAGCGACACGCTCGGCGCCCAGTGGAGCCTCGAAGGCGAGCAGCGCCTGTTCGGCTATCGCCTCGGCGCCGGCTGGTCCTACAGCGACACGGCTCGCGAGCTGTACGCCAACAGCGGCGAGGACGGTCGGCGCCTGCAGCGCTTCGGCGACTTCGACCTGGAGGCGCGCAACCTGGACCTGCTGGTCGGCCTGGACTGGCGCCTGGCCGACGACTGGACCCTGGTGACCGAGGTGAAGTGGAGCGACGTCAGCCGCGACGCCCGCTCGCGCGATGGTGGCGCCAGCCTGGACCAGGGCTGGAACTACGCCACGCCGAAGATCGGCCTGAACTGGACGCCCGCCGACAACCAGCGCTGGTACGCCAACGTCAGCCGCAGCCACGAGGCGCCGACCTTCTGGGAGATCGTCACCGGCCAGGTCCCGCCGATCGCCCCGGCGCTGGCCACGGCGCAGCTGGTCGAACTCGACGTGCAGCGCGCCACCACCTACGAGATCGGCGGCCAGGGCCGGGTCGGCGCGAACGAGTGGAGCCTGTCCCTGTACCACAGCGACGTGGAGGACGAGCTGATCTCCACCAGCGACAGCCTGGGCGTCAAGGTCGGCACCTACAACTACGCTTCGCGCACCCGCCATCGCGGCGTGGAGGCCGGGCTCAAGGGCCTGCTGCCGACCGCCGCCAGCCTCGGCGGCGACCTGGCCTACCGCCTGGCCTGGACCTTCAGCGACTTCCGCTTCCGCGGCGGCGAGTTCGCCGGCAACCGGATCGCCGGCGTGCCGCGCCAGCTGCTGGCGGCCGAGCTGCTCTACCGGCGCGGCCCTTGGAGCGTCGGCCCCAACCTGCGCTGGCTGCCCCAGGACACCCCGACCGACCACGCCAACACGCGCGGCAACTACCAGGACAGCTACGCGCTGTGGGGCCTGAAGGCGAGCTACAAGGCGAGCGAGGGGCTGTCGCTGTACCTGCAGGGCGACAACCTGACCGACGAGGTCTACGCCAGCAGCTACGTGATCCGCAACCGCGCCGACGCCAGCCAGCCCACCTTCCTCAGCGGCAACGGCCGCAGCCTGAGCGTGGGGATTGACTACCGCTTCTAGCAGCGCCGACCCGAAGGCACGCCGGCTTCGGGCTAACCTCCCGGCCACGCCGGCGTCGCCGGCCGAGGGATTTGCAGCGCCGCGCGCCTTCTCTGGAAAGGTATTGCCCGCTGCCGCAGTCCCTGGAGCGGTCATCATGGGGAGGGAGTCATGCTTGCCAGGGTTCTGATCACACTCGGGGTCGCGATATTCGCCATCGTCGTTCCGGCGCTGGAAATCAACGCTTCCCATGTCTTCAATCCCGAATGGCCGCCCCATGCGCGGCTGCACGAGGTCTGGCAACTGACCACCAACTGCGCCATCGGCGCGCTGTGCCTGTGGCTGGCCTGGGTCAAGGGCAACGTCCGGCTCGCCGGTGCCCTGACGATCATCGTCATGGGCGGCGCCCTGTTCGCCCACGCCATCGAGGACTCGTACGGTGGCTCCCTTGCCTCCGGCAATATCGGCAGGACCTTGCTCGGCCTCGAACCCGCCGCCATCGCCGCCGGTCTTGCCGTCATCCTGGCTGTGCTGGCGATATGGCTCGGCGGGACGCGCAAGCCGTCTGCCGAAGTCTAGGCGCAGGGCATGGGAATGGACGCGCGCTTGTTTCATGCGCAAGGCATTGCAACCGAGAGCCGGGGTGACCGAGACACCATTGGCCCGATACCAGGCACCAAGCCATGAAGATCGACTGGACCCCGCTGCAGGATCACGAGGATGAGAACCTCTGGAGAGGCAGCGTCTTCCGATTCCCGGCACGGCATCCTTTCGAGGATGTCGTCGATTTCATACTGGTCTCGGATGCTGGTTCGGACAGTGGGTTCTCGTTGATCTGCACCACGGGATACAAGGCCGGCCACCGGGAGTGCCAACTGCCTCGCGAGGCGTTGGCGGCGGGGCAGGTTCAGGCGATCAGCACGCGCTGGCTGCTGGCCAACTGGCAGCTGTGGGTCTATCCGGAGACCGATGCTTCGAAGGTTCTGGTGTGTTCGGGCTATCCGCCGGGAGTTGGTGGTCTTGGATGAAAGCGGCTCTTGATTTGCTCGTTTCGCCTGCCTGGCAAGAGCGTGATTTCCACCACTGTCGTGCTCCTGTGGGAGCGGCCTTGGCCGCGAAGCCTTGATGTCGGCCCCGTTCGCGGACAAGTCCGCTCCCACAGAACGCTAAGCTCAGCAGCAACAGTTAACTCAGGCAGGCCATTCGCATGATCGACGACGGCACCCGGGGAAAGATTTCCGTCTGGGTCGGCACCACCAGCAAGAGCTTCGATGAGTTCAACGCGTACTTCGAGGGACTCGAGGACCCGGAGTCGAACTGCGGCATCCACCGCGACTTCGGCTGCACCTTCATCGACACCGACATGTTCGGCACCTACGGCACGGCCGATAACGTGGTGGTGCCGATCGAGGAGCTGTGCAAGGAGGTCGGCTGCCGGAGCCTGGAGACGGAGCGGGCCATCGTCGCGAAGTGCCGTTCGATGGGCATCGTCAGCGGCAACTCCCTGAGCTACTACGGCAACGCGACCTTCATCGAGACCGAGCCGGGCAGGACCTACAACGACATGCGCTTCATCGGCACGTTCGACGACCCGTGAGGCGCAGGCGCCGCCATGACCGGCGTCAAGCCGAGCACCCTTCGCGAAGGGCGTGATGCCGGGGCATCCACGCCGCCCAGTATCCTTCGCCGCATCTGTCGCCATCCTTAGGCTGGGGTTCCCGATCCCGACCCGAGGAAGATGCGATGGACTTTGCCTTCAGCCCGCGAGTGGAAGCGCTGCGCCAGCAGTTGCAGGACTTCATGGACACCCACCTGGTGCCACGCCACGGCCAGTGGCTGGCCGAGACCCGCGAGGGGCGCCTGCCAGTGTCCTTCATGGGCGACCTCAAGGCCCTGGCGCGCAGCGAGGGGCTGTGGAACCTGTTCCTGCCGGCCCTGGCGGCCGACGAGCCGGGCACCCGTCTGAACAACCTGGAATACGCGCCGCTGGCGGAAATCATGGGGCGGCTGCCCTGGGCCTCCGAGGTGTTCAACTGCAGCGCCCCGGACACCGGCAACATGGAGCTGCTGCATCTGTTCGCCAGCCCGGAACAACGCCGGCGCTGGCTGCGGCCGCTGCTGAAGGGAGAGATACGCTCGGCCTTCGCCATGAGCGAGCCGGACGTCGCCTCGTCGGACGCCGGCAACGTGCAGACGCTGATCCACCGCGACGGCGACCACTACGTGCTGAACGGGCGCAAGTGGTTCATCACCAATGCCGCGCATCCGCAGTGCCGCCTGCTGGTGGTGATGGGCAAGACGGCGCCCGACGCCGAACCCCATCACCAGCAAAGCATGCTGCTGGTGCCGTTCGACACGCCGGGCGTGCAGGTGCTGCGCAATATCCCGGTGCTCAACCACCTGTCGCCCGAAGGTCACGCCGAGATCCTCCTGCGCGACGTGCGGGTGCCGCTGGATCACCTGCTCGGGCGCGAGGGGGAGGGCTTCATGATGGCCCAGGCCCGCCTGGGGCCGGGCCGCGTGCACCACTGCATGCGCGCCATCGGCATGGCCGAGCTGGCCCTGCAGCTGTTGCTGGAGCGTTGCCAGGAGCGGCGGGTGTTCGGTCGCCACCTGGGGCAGTACGCCAACATCGGCGACTGGATCGGCGAATCGCGCCTGGACATCGAGCAGGCGCGCCTGCTGGTGCTGAAGACCGCCTGGATGCTGGACGCGGTGGGTGCCAGGGCGGCCAGGCGGGAGATCGCCATGATCAAGGCGCAGGTGCCGCGCATGCTGTGCCGGGTGGTGGACCGCGCCATGCAGGTGTTCGGCGCCATGGGCCTGAGCCCGGACACGCCGCTGGCCGACTTCTACACCCAGGGCCGCGCGCTGCGTTTCGCCGATGGCCCGGACGAGGTGCACCTGCGCAGCCTGGCGCGCTGGGAACTGGAGGCCAGCGCGGAGCGGCGCGGCCATACCGCGGCCTACCTCACGCCGCCGCTGTGACGCTCAGAAGGGCAGGCCTTGGCCCGGCGGCTGCAGGTGGGCGAGCAGGAGAAACGCCGAGACCAGCACCGCGTTGATCGACCAGGCCACGGTCAGGAAGCGGGCCATCTCGCCGTAGATGGCTTCGCGCACGTTGCCGGCGTTGCGCCAGACGGCGTTCAGCAGCCACGCCGTGTAGCCGATGAAACCGAGCAGCAGCAGGGCGAGCGAGGTGCTGTCGATGGCTTGGTAGAGCAGCAGGATGGTGCCGAACAGCAGATGGCTGACCAGTACGCCGTGGAGCCAGAACACCTTCCACAGGGCCGTGGTGCCGGGTGTGTCGAGCCGGGTGATGAGCTTGTGTGCCTGCATGGGAGCGACTCCTGTGCGAAACCTCTGTCCGAGTGTAGTCAGTGGCCTTGATGACTCGGCCCGCGAACGCGGGCCGAGCCTAGCCAAAACACATGTCATTCGATAATCAGCCGACCGTCGTGACACCTCCTTCCGCGCCCCGCGGCACGGTGCTGGCAGTGGGGGAGAAGAAGCCGCTGATCACCTGCCAGGCCATGGCCAGGGCGCCGACGATGAACACCACGTCGCCGAAGGTGCGCACCCAGCGCAGGGTCTGTAGCAGGTCCTGCTGCATGAAGGCCTCGCTGCGGGCGTACCACAGGCCCTGGCTGACACTGGCGTGGAACTGGATGATGCCGATGGGCAGCAGGCTGGTGGCGATCATCAGCACCAGGCCGCCGTTCAGCCACCAGAAGGCCACCTTCATCAGGCGCTCGCTGAACACCAGTTGCGGGCGGATGTAGCGCAGCACCAGCAGGGTGAAGCCCAGGGCGAGGAAGCCGTACACCCCGAACAGCGCGGCGTGGGCGTGTACCGGCGTGGTGTTGAGTCCCTGGATGTAGTACAGCGAGATCGGCGGGTTGATCATGAAGCCGAACACACCGGCGCCGAGCATGTTCCAGAAGGCCACGGCGACGAAGCACATCAGCGGCCACTTGACCCGTTCCATCCAGGGCGCGCGGCCCTTGAGGCGCCAGTTCTCCCAGGCCTCGTAGCCGAGCACCACCAGCGGCACCACTTCCAGGGCGCTGAAGGTGGCGCCCACCGCCATCACCGGCGTGGTGGTGCCGGCGAAGTACAGGTGGTGGAAGGTGCCGGGCACGCCGCCGAGCATGAACAGCGAGGCCGACGCCAGGCTGGCGGTGGTGGCGGCGCGGCGCGACACCAGGCCCATGCTGGAGAAGACGAAGGCCAGCGCGGTGGTGGCGAAGACCTCGAAGAAGCCTTCCACCCACAGGTGCACCACCCACCAGCGCCAGTACTCCATCACCGACAGGTGGGTGCGCTCGCCGTAGGCCAGGCCGGCGCCGTAGAACAGGCCGATGGCGATCACCGAGGCGGAGAGCAGGGCCAGCAGGTTCTTGTCGCCCGGTTTGGCGAACGCGGGCAGGATGCCGCGCAGCATCAGCACCAGCCAGAACACGATGCCGAGGAACTTGCCGATCTGCCACAGGCGGCCGAGGTCGACGTATTCGTAGCCCTGGTGGCCGAGCCAGAAGTTCCACTCGGCCGGTATGATCTGGGCGATGGCCAGGTAGTTGCCGACGAAGGAGCCGAGCACCACGACCACCAGCGCCCAGAACAGCACGTCGACGCCGAGCTTCTGGTATTTCGGGTCCTTGCCGCCGTTGATCAGCGGCGCCAGGAACAGGCCGGCGGCGAGGAAGCCGGTGGCGATCCAGAACAGCGCGCTCTGGATGTGCCAGGTGCGCAGCAGCGAGTAGGGGAACCACTGCGACAGCGGGAGGCCGTAGAAGTCCTGGCCCTCCACCGTGTAGTGGGCGGTGGCGCCGCCGAGCATGACCTGGAAGCCGAACAGCCCGACCACCAGCAGCAGGTACTTGCCCAGCGCCTTCTGCGACGGGGTGAGGCCGGCCAGGGTCAGCGGGTCCTGCGGCGGTACGACCGGCTCTTCCTCCTCATGGTCGCGCAGGAAGGCCCAGGCCCAGACCAGGAAGCCCACCCCGGCGATCAGCAGGATCACGCTGGCGATCGACCACATCAGATTCTCGGCGGTCGGCACGTTGCCGATCAGCGGCTCGTGGGGCCAGTTGTTGGTGTAGGTCGCCGTGGATTCCGGGCGCTCGGTGGCGGCCGCCCAGGCGGTCCAGAAGAAGAAACGGCTCATCTGCTCGCGCCGGGCGGCGTCGGGCAGGGTGTTCTCCTTCATGGCGAAGCTCTTGCGGCTCGCTTGCAGCGCCGGGTCGTCGCTGAACAGCGCGTTGTAGTAGTCGGCGGTCTGGCGGATGGCGGCCGCGCGGCGCTCGCTCAGGACCAGCACGCCGCCTGCCACATCGTTGTCGCGATACTCGCGCCTCAGGCGCTGGCGCAGCAGGGCCTGGAGATCGTCGTCGAGTTCGGCGAAGGGCTTGGCGTAGGCGTCCTGCGCGGCCAGGTCGAGCCAGGCGGTCAGTTCGCGGTGCAGCCAGTCGGCCGTCCAGTCCGGCGCCTGGTAGGCGCCGTGGCCCCAGATGGAGCCGAGCTGCATGCCGCCGACGCTCTGCCAGGCGGTCTGGCCGTCGAGGATGTCGTCGGCGCCGAACAGCGCCGCGCCGTCCGCGCTCACCACCTGCTCGGGAATCGGCGGCGCCTGGCGGTAGACCTCGCGGCCGAACCAGCCGAGCAGGCAGAAGGTGGCGCCGAGCACGGCGATCAGCGTCCACCAGAGCTTGCGGTACTCACCCATGGCTCACCTCCATACCCAGCGCACGCGGGAACAGCAGGTTGTTCTCCAGGTGGATGTGCTGCATCAGGTCCACGCGCAGTTCGTTGAGGCCGCGATACAGCGCCTGCCAGGTGTTGCAGGCGCCGGCCGGTGCGCGGATGTCGTCGGTGAGTTCGGCGAGCCGCTCCAGGGCCTCGCCGTGCTGGTCGTGCTCGAAGCGCATCACCGAGATCGGCCCGCCGGCCATGGCGCCGGCGCCACGCAGGATCATCGGGAACAGCACCTGCTCCTCCTTCTGCATGTGGCTTTCCAGTTCCTGCTGCATCTCCATCAGCAGCTCGGTGAGGCCGTTCGGGCATTCCTCGCGGCGGCCGTGCACCTGCTCCACCCGCGCGGCCAGGCGGATCAGCTCCGGCAGCTGCTGGCGGTGGATGGCGTGGTAGCGGGTCAGCACATGGTCGATCAGCTGCGCCGGCGCGGCCTCGCGCCAGGTTTCCTCGCCCGCGTCCTGCGGGTCGAGGGCGAGCAGGCGGGCCGCCACTTCGCCGGCGTCGATGCCGCGCTCCCGGGCCGCCTGGCGCAGGCTCTTGGCGCCGCCGCAGCAGAAGTCCAGGTGGAATTCGTGGAATACCCGGGTGGCGCCGGGCAGGTTGCAGGCCAGGTTGCCGAGCGTGTCGTCGAGCAGTTGGGCGGCCATGGAGGGTCTCCTTATCGGGCTAGGTCCGATACCTCCATCGCAAACGGCGTGCCGTCGTCCGGGTTGACGCAAATCAAGGGTTTGCGCGGCGAGCGGGTTTAATTTACCTGTCACGGATCAGGTAACGGATACCCGAAATGGTAGATTTGACCCCGCTGCAGAATGCCCTGCTGGCCGACCTCAACGGCGAGCTGCCGACGGCGATCCGCCTGCAGCGGCTGGTGGTCAGCCTGCGCGAAGAGTTCGCCTGCAGCGCGGTGGTGCTGCTGCGCCTGGATGGCGAGAGCCTGCGACCCCAGGCGGCAGTCGGCCTGGCCCACGAGGCGCTGGGGCGCAGCTTCCTGCTGGCGCGCCATCCGCGTCTGGCGCAGATCCTGGCCCAGCGCGAGCCGCTGCAGTTCGCCGCCGACAGCGAACTCGCCGACCCCTACGACGGCCTGCTGCAGGACAGCCCCGACGAGCCGTTGCCGGTACACGACTGCATGGGCATGAGCCTGTACCTGGACGGCCGCCTGTGGGGCGCGATCACCCTCGACGCGCTGACCCCCGGCAGCTTCGACCGCGCCACGGCCCACCGCCTGCAGCGCTGGGCGCTGATGATCGAGACCGCGCTGCGCATCAGCCGCCTGGAAGGCGAGGTGCGCAGCCTGCGCCTGGCCCGGCGCGAGACCGTGGAGGGCGGCCACGAGACCGAGGGCGCGATCCTCGGCGAGAGCCCGCTGCTGCGCCAGTTGCTCGACGAGCTGGCGGTGGTGGCCGACTCCGACCTGCCGGTGCTGCTGCAGGGCGAGACCGGCGTCGGCAAGGAACTGTTCGCCCGCTGGCTGCACGCCCACTCGCCGCGGGCGCGCAAGCCGCTGGTCTACGTCAACTGCGCGGCGCTGCCGGAGACCCTGGCCGAGAGCGAGCTGTTCGGCCATATCAAAGGCGCATTCTCCGGCGCCGGCCAGGACCGCGCCGGGCGCTTCGAGGCGGCCAACGGCGGCACCCTGTTCCTCGACGAGATCGGCGAACTGCCGCTGTCGATCCAGGCCAAGCTGCTGCGCGCCCTGCAGGGCGGCGAGATCCAGCGCCTCGGCGCCGACCAGCCGCGCCACGTCGACGTGCGGGTGATCACCGCGACCAACCGGCGCCTGTGGGAGGAGGTGAGGGAAGGGCGCTTCCGCGCCGACCTCTACCATCGCCTGTCCGTCTACCCGGTGCACATCCCGCCGCTGCGCGAGCGTGGCCGCGACGTGCTGGTGCTGGCCGGGCACTTCCTCGAACTCAACCGGGCGCGCCTGGGGCTGCGCTGCCTGCGCCTGTCGCCGGATGCCGAGCGCGCGCTGCTGGCCTACGCCTGGCCGGGCAACATCCGCGAGCTGGAACACGTGATCAGCCGCGCCGCGCTGAAGGTGCTCAGCCAGGCCGAGTCGCGCACCGCGCTGCTGAGCATCGAGGCTCCCTGGCTGGGGCTGGACTCGCTGCCGGCCGAGCCCCAGGCGGCCGCCGCGCCGCTGCCGCTGGCGCCGCAGGAGTCGCTGCAGCAGGCGGTCGACCGCTACCAGCGCGACCTGATCAAGAGCGTGCTGGAGCAGAACGCCGGCAAGTGGGCCGCCGCGGCGCGGGCGCTGCAGATCGACCCGAGCAACCTGCGCAAGCTGGCGCGCCGGCTCAACCTTATCTGATGACGGAGATGACGATGCTGACCCACCTCGATGCCCAGGGCCACGCCAACATGGTGGATGTCACCGACAAGGCGGAGACCACCCGCGAGGCGCTGGCCGAGGCCCGCGTGCGGATGCTGCCTGCCACCCTGGCGATGATCGCCGACGGCAGCCACCCCAAGGGCGACGTGTTCGCCGTGGCGCGCGTCGCCGGCATCCAGGCGGCGAAGCGGACCCATGAGCTGATCCCGCTGTGCCACCCGCTGCTGCTGACCGGCATCAAGGTCGAGCTGGAGGCCGAGGGCAGCGACTGCGTGCGCATCCAGGCGCGCTGCAAGCTGGCCGGGCAGACCGGGGTGGAGATGGAGGCGCTGACCGCCGCCAGCATCGCCGCGCTGACCCTCTACGACATGTGCAAGGCGGTGGACCGCGGCATGGTGATCGAGACCGTGCGTCTGCTGGAGAAGAGTGGCGGCGCTTCGGGGCACTTCCGGGCGTCTTGAGTTTGGTCAAGGTGGACCATCGGCGCGCCGCACAGACTGCCGGCATCTTCCCGCGGAGAGCCGTCCATGCACACGAGCGATGACCTGAGAGGCATGCGCCGGCAATACGGCCACGATGCGCCCCTCGAACGGAACGCCCCGGAGTCGCCGCTGCAACTGCTGCAGGGCTGGCTGCATGAGGCGATGGTGCGCGAGCGGCCGCCGGTCGAGGCCAACGCGATGTTCCTGGCCACGGTCGATGCCCGCGGCCAGCCCCATTGCCGGGTGGTGCTGCTCAAGGGCTGCGACGAACGCGGCCTGGTGTTCTTCAGCCACCACGGCAGCGCCAAGGGGCGGGAACTGGCGGGCAACCCGCGGGCAGCGGCGACCTTCCACTGGCCGTCCTGCGAGCGCCAGTTGCGCATCGAGGGCGATGTGCGGCGAGTCACGGCCGACGAGGCCGACGACTACTTCAACAGCCGCCCGCTGGCCAGCCGGCTGGCCTGCTGGGCCAGCGAACAGAGCCAGGTGATCAGCGGCCGCGGCGAGCTGGAGGCGCGCATGGCCCTGGCCAAGTACCGCTTTCTCGACACCGAGCCGCCCCGTCCACCCGACTGGGGCGGCTACCGGCTGGTCCCCCACGAAATGGAGTTCTGGCAGGGGCGCCCCGATCGCCTGCACGACCGCCTGCGCTACCGGCGCGTGGCCGAGGGGTGGTGCCGGGAATGCCTGGCGCCTTGATTCGGAGAGGATGGAGCATGCTCGACATCTATTACTTCGCCGGCTACCGGGAGCGCCTGGGCCTGGACCGCGAGCGCGTCGCCTGGCAGCCGGAGCTGGCCAGCGTCGGGCAGTTGCGCCAGTGGCTGGTCGCGCGCGGCGGCGCCTGGGTCGAGCTGGCCGCGAGCAACCTGATGTGCGCGCGCAACCAGGAGCTGTGCGGCCTGGAGCAGGCGCTGTGCGACGGCGACGAGGTCGCCTTCTTCCCGCCGGTGACGGGCGGCTGAGGTGGCCGTCAGCGTGCAGGCGCCGGCCTTCGATCCGGCCGGGCTGCTCGAAGCGTTGCAGCGGGACAGCGGCGGGGCCGGGGCGGTGGTGGTCTTCGTCGGCCTGGTCCGCGACTTCAACCACGAGGGCGCGGTCGGCGAGCTGTACCTGGAGCACTACCCGGGCATGACCGAGAAGGCGCTGCTGGCGATCGAGCGCGAGGCCCACGCGCGCTGGTCGCTGCTGGCGGTGGAAATCGTGCATCGCTTCGGCCCGCTGGCACCGGCCGAGCCCATCGTCTTCGTGGGCGTCGGCAGCGCCCACCGGCAGGCCGCGTTCGAGGGCTGCGCCTACATCATGGACCAGCTGAAGACGCGGGCGCCGTTCTGGAAGAAAGAGTCGCACGGGCAGGGCGGCCAGTGGGTGGAGGCGCGTCCCGCCGACCAGGCTGCGGCGCGCCGCTGGAGCCGCTGAGCGCAGGCTCATCCGGGCTTAGGCCGTGATTGACGGCGATCAGGCCGGGTCCATGCCGACCCTGGTGATACCTCCATCGGGGAATGGGCGGGGGCGGCCGACAGGCGCAGTCTGCCGCCAGATCATCTGGGAGGTTGCGGTCATGGCTCACTTGTCGAACGTCGAATTCCAGGCGCTGCGCATCGCGGTGCTGACCATCAGCGATACGCGCACGCTGGCCACGGACACCTCCGGGCAGACCCTGGCCGAGGCGCTGGAAGCGGCGGGGCACGCCCTCTACGAGCGGGCGCTGGTGCAGGACGACATCTGGCTGATTCGCGCCCGGCTGTGCGCCTGGATCGCCGACCCGCTGGTGCAGGTGGTGCTGCTCACCGGCGGCACCGGCTTCACCGCCCGGGACAACACGCCGCAGGCCGTGGCACCGCTGCTGGACAAGACGGTGGACGGCTTCGGCGAGCTGTTCCGCCAGCTGTCCCTGGCTGAGATCGGCACCTCCACCGTGCAGTCGCGCGCCCTGGCCGGGATCAGCAACGGCACCCTGGTGTGCTGCCTGCCCGGCTCGCCGGGGGCGTGCCGCACCGCCTGGGACGGCATTCTCGTCGAGCAGCTGGACAGCCGCACCCGTCCCTGCAATTTCGTGCCCCACCTGAAGCGCCTGGACGACCAGCCGGCGGCCATGTGCGGGAGCCGGTCATGAACGGCTGCGGCTGCGACCAGGGCGGCCTGCGCCCGGTCGACGAGGCCATCGCCGAGCTGCTGGCGCGGGCGCCGAATCCGCCGCCGCCGGCCTGGGTGCCGCTGGAGCAGGCGCAGGGCCTGACCCTGGCCGAGCCGATCCATGCGCTGCGGCCGATGCCGGCCTGGGACAACAGCGCCATGGACGGCTACGCCCTGTGCGCCCGCGACCTGCCCGAGCTGGGCGGGCGCCTGCCCCTGGCAGGGCGCATCGCGGCGGGGGACACGGGGCAGGCGAGCCTGCCACCCGGCCATGCGGTGCGCATCTTCACCGGCGCGCCGCTGCCGGACGGCGCCGATGCCGTGGTGCCCCAGGAGCAGGCCCGGGCCGAGGGCGATGGCGTCTGGCTGGAACCCTGCCGGCCGGGCGCCCACGTGCGCCGGCGCGGCGAGGAGTTCGACCGCGGCGCGCTGATCTTCGCCGCCGGCCAGCGGCTGCGGGCGCCCGAGCTGGGCCTGCTGGCCAGCCTGGGCGTGCCCGAGGTGGTGGTGCACCGGCGCCTGCGGGTTGGCCTGCTGAGCAGTGGCGACGAATTGCGCGAGCCGGGCGAGGTCCTGCTGCCCGGGCAGATCTACAACGCCAATCGCTACGGCCTGGCGGGCGCGCTGCGCGGCCTGGGCCTGGAGGTCGAGGAATGCGGGGTGCTGATCGACGACCTGGCGGCAAGCCGCGATGCGCTGAGCCAGGCCGCTGCGGAATGTGACGTGCTGATGACCTCCGGTGGCGTGTCGGTCGGCGAGGAGGATCATCTCAAGCAGGCGGTGCGCGAGCTGGGCGAACTGAGCCTGTGGCGCCTGGCCATCCAGCCCGGCAAGCCGTTCGCGTTCGGACGGGTGCGTGGCACGCCGTGGATCGGCCTGCCCGGCAATCCGGTGGCGGCGCTGCTCACCGCGCTGGTGGTGGCGCGCCCGTTCCTGCTCAAGGCCCAGGGGCGCCGCGACGTGCTGCCGCGCGCCATCCCCATCGCCGCCGGCTTCGACTGGCCCACGGCCAATGGCCGGCGCCAGTACCTGCGGGCGCGGCTGGAGGAGGGCCTGAACGGGCTGGAGGTGGTGCCCCATGCCAAGCAAGGCTCCGCCATGCTGACCGGCCTGTGCTGGGCCGAGGGGCTGGCGATCGTCGAGGCGGGACGCACCCTGGCGCAGGGCGAACCCGTGGATTTCCTGGCGCTCGACACGCTGTTGGGTTGAGCAGACGCCGCTCTGCGGCGGCGGCTTGATTGCAATCAAGGCACGGACAGGGCTGCTGCCCGAGAGTGGGCGCCGCAACCGAATACACCGAGGTCGATCCATGCACCTGGTATGTCCGGCGGGCAGTCTGCCCGCCCTCAAGGCTGCGCTGCAGCAAGGCGCGGATGCCATCTACGTGGGCTTCCGCGACGACACCAACGCCCGCCACTTCGCGGGCCTCAACCTGGACGAGCGGCAGCTGGACACCGGCCTGCAGCTGATCCGCCGGGCGGGGCGCCAGTTGTACGTGGCGGTCAACACCTACGCCCAGCCCGATGGCTGGGCGCGCTGGCAGCGCGCCGTGGACCGCGCGGCGGACCTGGGCGTCGACGCCCTGATCGCCGCGGACCCGGGCGTGCTGGCCTACGCCAGCCGGCGCCATCCCGACCTGAACCTGCACCTGTCGGTACAGGGCTCGGCCACCAACGCGGCCGCGCTGGCCTTCTACCAGCAGCGCTACAACGTGCGCCGGGCCGTGCTGCCGCGGGTGCTGTCGCTGGCCCAGGTGCGCCAGCTGGCGGAGAAATGCACGCTGCCGCTGGAGGTGTTCGCCTTCGGCAGCCTGTGCATCATGGCCGAGGGCCGCTGCCACCTGTCGTCCTACGTCACCGGCGAGTCGCCCAACCTCTGCGGCGTGTGCTCGCCGGCCAAGGCCGTGCGCTGGCAGGAGGACGCCCGGGGCCTGAGTTCGCGCCTGGGCGGGGTGCTGATCGACCGCTATTCCCCAGAGGAGGCCGCCGGCTACCCGACCCTGTGCAAGGGCCGCTTCCTGGTGGACGACCAGCGCTTCCACGCGCTGGAGGAGCCCACCAGCCTGAATACCCTGGACCTGATCCCCGAACTGGCCGCCATGGGCATCGCCGCGGTGAAGATCGAGGGCCGCCAGCGCAGCCCCGCCTACGTGGAGCAGGTGACGCGGGTGTGGCGCGAGGCGCTGGACGCCCACGCCCGCGAGCCCCGGCGGTTCGCCGTGCAGGAGCACTGGCGCAAGGCGCTGGACGGGCTTTCCGAAGGCAGCCAGACCACCCTGGGCGCCTACCACCGATCCTGGCAGTGAGGTCGTCATGAAATTGAGTCTTGGGCCCGTGCTGTTCTACTGGGGCCGCGACAGGCTGCTGGATTTCTACGCCGAGATGGCCGAGCAGCCGCTGGACATCATCTACCTGGGGGAGACGGTTTGCTCCAAGCGCCGGGCCATGTCCCTCGACCACTGGCTGGGCCTGGCCCGCGAGTTGCGCGAATGCACTCGCGCCGAGCTGGTGCTGTCCGGCCTGACCCTGGTCGAGGCCGCGTCCGAGCTGTCCGGCCTGAAGCGCCTGTGCGACAACGGCGAGCTGCTGGTCGAGGCCAACGACATGGGCGCCGTGCAGCTGCTGCACGAGCGCCGCACGCCGTTCGTGGCCGGGCCGGCGCTCAACCTGTACAACGCCCATGCCCTGGACGAGCTGATCGCATGCGGCCTGCGCCGCTGGGTGCCGCCGGTGGAGTGTTCGCGCCGGCTGCTGCAGGACTGCCTGCAGCAGCTCGACCTGCTGGGCCGCCCGCGACCCGAGGTGGAGCTGTTCGCCTATGGCCACCTGCCCCTGGCCTACTCGGCGCGTTGCTTCACCGCGCGGGCCGAGAACCGGCCGAAGGACGACTGCCGCTTCTGCTGCCTGAACTACCCCGAAGGCATCCCGCTGTACAGCCAGGAGCGCCAGCCCTTGTTCACCCTGAACGGCATCCAGACCATGTCCGCCGAGGTGTGCAACCTGCTGCCCGACTATCCGGCGATGGCCGCCAGCGGCATCGACGTGCTGCGCCTGAGCCCGCGCCATGAGGGCATGGTGGAGGTCGTCCAGGCGTTCGCCGAGGTCAGGGCCGGCTCGATGCCGCCCCTGGCGGTGGACGGCTGCAACGGCTACTGGCATGGCCAGCCGGGCATGCTGCGCGTCGAGGAGACAGGGCTATGAGCCTGGCGCACCTGGCCTTGCGCATCGCCGAACCGCTGCTGCCGCTGGGGCGGCACGTGCCGTTCGCCGTGCAGCGCGAACTGGTGGAGCGGGTCGCTGCCAGCCTGTTCGCCGAGCCGCTGGCGGAGGGCGCCTTCGACCTGCTGGAGGGGCGCTGGCTGCGCCTGGAGGTGTCCGACCTCGGTCTGGCCTGGTGCCTGACCTGCGACGACGCGCGGCTGCGAGTCGAGGAGCGGGCGGCGGCGGATGTCTGCATCCGCGGCAACTGGCGCGATTTCCTGCTGCTGGCCAGCCGCCAGGAGGACCCGGACACCCTGTTCTTTCGCCGACGCCTGGTGATCGAGGGCGACACGGACCTGGGGCTGGGGATGAAGAACCTGCTGGACGGGCTGGACCCGGAACAGCTGCCGCCCAGGCTGTGGCAACTGCTCCGGCAGATGGGCGAGACGGTGAGGCAGGCTGCTGGTTGAGAGCCTGCTTCCCAGAGCAGAGGCTGCCCTGACGCTTGCTGCTCTTGTGGGAGCGGCCTTGGCCGCGAATGGAACAGCAAAGAAGCATCGCGGCCAAGGCCGCTCCCACAACAGGTTCCGAGGTGCTCAGTCGCTCTCCCGGCCACGCATGGCATCACCATCCAGCAGCTTCACCACCTCCAGATAGGCCTCGTCGACCGTCTCGCCGTCGAAATCCTCGCCATAGCGCTTCTTCAGCCCTTGCTTGCTGAGGATCAGGTGGACGCTGGGCTGCACGCCGTGCTGGCCGAGGCAGCCGCGCACGCACTGCAGCACGCAGCCATCGATGGCCAGGATCGGCCGGCCGCTGTTGGCCTTGCTGACCAGCGAGGCCACGCGCCCGCCGACGCCGGCGATGCAGGACATCTCGGCCAGCCCCGCACGGTCCAGGCGCACGGCCAGGGTGTTGGCGAGCTGGGCGACGTTGGAGCAGCCGGAGCAGGAGTACACGAGGGGCAGTTTCGGGTCTGACATGTTGCTCTCCTGCTCGGGGGCGCTGCGCTACTCCTGGTAGCTGGCCAGGCTGGGACGGTCGAGAACCCGGATCACGCGGCGCTCCATGGCGATCAGGCCCGCGTCGATCATGCGGTGCAGGATGCGCGAGAAGGTCTCCGGCTGGATGCCGAGCTGCGAGGCGATCAGGCGTTTCGGCACGCTCAGGCGGATCTGCCCACCGTCCGTCTCCTGTTCCTGGCAGAGGTAGCGGACGACCCGGCGGCTCGCGTTGCCCAGGGCCAGGGTGTCGATCTCGGCGAGGCGCTGGTTCAGGCGGATGCTGAGGCTGGTCAGCAGCTCCAGGCAGGCCATGGGCTGTTCCTCCAGCACCCGGCGGTAGTGGGCGCCGTCGATGCTGATCAGGCTGCTCTGCTTGAACGCGCTGGCGGTGTCCGGGTAGTGGCGGGTGCCGCTGAACAGCAGTGCCTCGGTGAAGCTCTGGCCGGGGGCGATCACCTCCACCAGCTTCTCCTGGCCCTCGGGCAGCACCCGGGTCAGCGTCACCTGGCCCTGCAGCAGCAGGTAGAAGCGGTCCGCCACGTCGCCCTGGTGGAAGAGCACCGAACCCGCCTCCAGCCGCCGATGGATCGCCAGGCAGCAGACCTCCTGGAATACGGGCTCCGGCAGCCGATCGAACAAGTGATGCCGGCGCAGAAACGCCTGTGTCGAGAAATCGGTGAGCATGGGCCACCTCCTTGCCTTGCATGGTAGGGAGGTGCCGGTGCGCTTCACATTCCTCCATGGCGCTACCTCCAAAGAGGCAGATGCCGGCGGATCGGGTGTGCGGCCGGGGAGGTGCCGCCGACAATAGGCGACTGTCGTTCCGTGGCCTTGATGCCCATCAAGTTCTCTCGAACCGAGGAGCGATTTTTCCCGTTCTTGATTCTGGTCAGTTCTGTCCGGGGCGCCATTGCGTAGCGTTATATCCAAGTTGCTATTACGGGTTGAGAGGCAAGCGGATGAAAGCGAGAGGCATCGGGCGCCCGAGGCGCGGCGGGCTGCTGCTCTCCGGCAACCCTGGCATGGCGTCGGGGCAGGGCGAGGGCCGCATCGCGCCGCGTCATGTCGAAGTCGCCGTGGGCAGGGTCGCCGCATGAACGCGCAGGCGCGCAACCCGGCGATGGAAGGCCCGGCCGTCCGTGCGGTGAGCGCGGTGCTGAATGGAGCCCAGGGCGGCGACCTGCCGCTGTTCGCCTGGACCCTGGGCCTGGCGCAGACCGAGCAGCGGGCGATGCTGCGCCGCCGCTTTCCCGTGCTGGCACAGGCGCCGATGGTGCCGGAGGGCTGCTATGTGCGCATCGGCATCGCGCCGTTGCAGTTCGCGCCGATGGCGGCGCTGCTGCGCGAGCATGGCCACCGGGAGCTGGCCGAGGACCTGTCCGATTATCTGGCGAGGGCGCTGGCCGCCGCCTGCTTCGGCCACCGGGAGCTGTGGCAGGACCTCGGGTTGAGGCACCGGGAGGAGCTGGACTGGTTCATGGTGCTGTACTTCCCGCTGCTGTATCGGCGCAACGCCGCCGGCGGATGCTGGAAGCGCTTCCTTTTCGCCGAATCGGAGCATAGCGCGGCGGCTTTGCCGGTATGCTTGCGGCCTGTCGTTTGAGGCCCGGGAGGCAGGGATGGACAAGGACAACTCGATCCAGCTGCACGGTTCGCTGTGGATGACGGTCGCCGGCGAGAACTTCGGCGGCCGGGGTCGCGTGGCGCTGCTGGCCAGGGTCGCCGAGTGCGGCTCCATCACCCGGGCGGCCAAGTCCCTGGGCATGAGCTACAAGGCCGCTTGGGACGCCATCGATACCATGAACAACCTGGCCGGCGAGCCGCTGGTGGCGCGCCTGGTCGGCGGCAAGGGCGGCGGCGGCACGCGCCTGACCCCGCGCGGCGTGCGCCTGGTGGAGAACTTCCGCCTGATCGAGCGCGAGCACCAGCGTTTCGTGGAGCAACTGGGACGGCAGGCCGAAGGCATTGCCGACGACTATCTACTGGTCAGGCGGATGAGCATGAAAAGCAGCGCGCGCAATCAGTTCTTCGGAAGCGTAACCCAGGTCCGGCGCGGCGCCGTCAACGATGAGGTGGAGCTGGCGGTGGCCGACGGCGTGAAGATCGTCGCCGTAATCACCCACGACAGCTCCGAGGCGCTGGGGCTGGCGCCGGGCTGCGAGGCCTTCGCGCTGATCAAGTCGTCCTCGATCATCCTGGTTGCCGACGACGAGGGCGCGCGCTTCTCGGCCCGTAATCGCCTGCGCGGTGTGGTGGCGCGGGTGCAGCCGGGTGCGGTCAGCACCGAGGTGGTGATCGAGCTGCCGGCGGGGCCTACCGTGGCGGCGATCATCACCCACGAGAGCGGTGAGGCGCTCGGCCTGCAGCCGGGCCAGGAGATCACGGCGATCTTCAAGGCTTCCAGCGTGATCCTCGGCGTGCCCGCCTGAGCCTCCGGCCGGGCTTGATTCCGGACAAGTCCGCGCGCCGGACCGCGTGCTATTCCGCCACGGGACGAATGCCGTGGAGGATCGGGCGTGGACGTGGAGCAGTTGCTGGCCAACAACCGTTACTGGGCGGAATCGCTGCGGGCGCGCGATCCGGATTTCTTCGCCCGCCTGGCCCGCCAGCAGCGACCGGAATTCCTCTGGATAGGTTGCTCGGACAGCCGGGTGCCGGCCAACGAGGTGGTGGGGCTGATGCCGGGCGAGCTGTTCGTGCACCGCAACGTGGCCAACATGGTGGTGGCCACGGACATGAACTTCCTGTCCGTGCTGCAGTACGCCGTCGACGTGCTGCAGGTAGGCCAGGTGATCGTCTGCGGCCACTACGGCTGCGGCGGCGTGCGCGCCGCGCTGGGGCACGAGGAGCTGGGGCTGATCGACAACTGGCTGCGCGCGCTCAAGGCGCTGTACCACCAGAACCTGCAGCGCTTCGAAGGGCTGGACCCGGAACGGCAGGTCGACCTGCTGTGCGAGCTGAACGTGCAGCGCCAGGTGCGCAACGTCTGCCACACCACCATCGTGCAGAACGCCTGGCGTCGCGGCCACCGGCTGGCCGTGCACGGCTGGATCTACGGCCTGAGCGATGGCCTGGTGAAGGACCTGCGGGTGACGGTGAACAGCGCTGCGCAGCTGGACAGCTCCTTTCTCTACGACCAGTGAAGTTCCGGGGGCGCCGGGCTTCCTGCAGGCTATGTCCACGTCCGTTGTCGCACACCTTGTGGGAGCGGATTCATCCGCGAATGTCGCGGCCAATCGGCATGCCGCCCAGCCGTTCCCGCAAAAGCAGGATCGCGCCACCCGCACGTAACGGTGGCAGAGCCTTCTTTCAGTCGTAGCGCCCGGTCGTTTCCTGCACCTTCCCGGGCGGAACGTCGATGACGATGCGCTCGCGCAGCCAGCGGGCGAACTCGGCTTCGTCGAGCGAGCCTTCGGCCAGGCCGATCATGGCCGCGTACTTCTCTTCATCGGTGGCGACCAGGGTGCAGTCGTTGAGTTGCAGGAAAACCCGGTAGCAAACATGCGCCGTACGCTTGTTGCCATCGACGAAGGGATGGTTGCGCGCCAGGCCGTAGGCCAGGCTGGCGGCCAGATCGGCCATGTCCGGCGGCGGCTCGCCATAGGCATGGCGCTGCTGCGGACGCGCCAGGGCGGAGTCGAGCAGGGCCTCGTCGCGCACGCCGCTGCCGCCACCATGTTCGGACAACTGGCGGTCGTGGATGGCCAGTGCCAGGGTCTTGCTGATCCAGACGATCATCGGGCGATCCTCACTGGGCCAGCTTGTGCAGTACCTGGCGGTCTTCGCGCATGATCTGCTCCGCCACATCCATCTGCTCGGCCAGGGTTGGATCGAACACGGTGAGCTTGATGCCGTCCGGTGTCTCCAGCACATACAGTTCGTCGCCTTTCTCCAGGCGCAGGCGGGCGAGGATTTCCTTGGGCAGGATGACGCCGGCGGAATTGCCGATGGCGCTGATCTTGAGTTTCATGGTGCCTCCGGGGTTGGTTATAACGAATGGTATAACCAGGCTCGGCCGCCCGCAACGCTTCCCCCGCACCGCCGATCGGCGTGTCACGCATGACGTCTGTCGTGTGCGGAAAAACATGCCGTGGGAGCGGCCTTGGCCGCGAAGCTTTTACCGTGCCGCCCCGGTTCGCGGCCAAGGCCGCTCCCACACAACCTGGAGCCTCAGCGCAGGTTCTCCAGGGCCCACACGGCGGCCTCCACCCGCGAGCGCAGGCCGAGCTTGTGCAGCAGGTTCTTCACGTGGACCTTCACCGTGCCCTCGGTGATGCCGAGCTTGTTGCCGATCATCTTGTTGCTCAGGCCGGAGGCGATCATCTTCAGCACCTGGCGCTCGCGGTCGGTGAGGTCCAGCGAGCTGGCGCCCTGCGGCGTGCGCAGGGCCTGGGCCAGCACGGTGGTCAGGGACGGGCTGACCACCAGGGTGCCGTGCAGCACGTCGCGCAGGCGGGCGATCAGGTGTTCCGGCTCCATATCCTTGAGCAGGTAGCCGTCGGCGCCGAAGCGCATGGCGTCGCGCACGTCGTTCTCGGCATCGGACACGGTGAACAGCAGCACCTTGCCGGCGAAGCCCTGTTCGCGCAGGCGCTTGAGGGTCTCCACGCCGTTGAGCTGTGGCATGTTGTTGTCCAGCAGCACCAGGTCGGGGGCCAGCCGCGCGACCTGCTCGCAGGCCTCCGCGCCGTTGTTCGCTTCGCCGACCACCACCAGGTCGCCCTCCAGTTCGATCAGTTGGCGGATGCCGCGACGCATCATGGGGTGGTCGTCGACCAGCAGCAGGGTGTGGGCGTTCATAGCGAGGCCTCGTGGCTCGGTTGACGCAGGAAGCCGGGGCAGAAGCGCAGTTCCACGCGTGTGCCCCGCTGCGTGCGACGGGTGATGGAGAGCTTGCCGCCCAGGCTGCGGGCGCGCTCGTGCATGATGTTCAGGCCGTGGTGCAGGCGGGTGTCGAAGCCCGGGGTGATGCCGACGCCGTCGTCCTCGACGAGCAGCTCGACTTCCTCGCCGGATTGCCGCAACTGCACCCAGGCCTGTTCCGCCTGGGCGTGGCGGGCGCAGTTGGAGAGCGCCTCGCGGGCGATCTGCAGCAGGTGTATCTGTTCCGTGGCCGACAGGCTGAAGGCCAGCGGCGAGCTTTCCAGCAGCACCCGGATGCCGCCGCGCTCGGCGAACTCGCGGGCGGTGTCGTCCAGCGCCTGCTCGATGCCGCCGTCCTGGATCTGCAGGCGGAAGGTGGTGAGTAGCTCGCGCAGCTGGCGGTAGGCGTTGTTCAGGCCGTCGCGCAGCTCGTCGCTGACCTCCAGCAGGCGTTCGCCTTGCTCGCCGCGGCGGATCAGCGTCTGCAGGCGGCTCACCTGCAGCTTCATGTAGGACAGGGCCTGGGCCAGGGAGTCGTGCAGCTCGCGGGCGATGGTGGTGCGCTCGTCGAGCAGCAGCAGGCGGTCGTCCTGCTCGCGCTGGCGCTCCAGCGACAGCGAGGTGCCGATCAGGTGCGCCAGCGCCTGGATCAGCTCGCGCTCCCAGGGATGCGGCGTATGGCGGTCGATGTAGTGGGCGCGCAGCTCGCCGAGGTTGTTGCCCTGGGAACTGATCGGGTAGAGCAGGCTGTCGCTGCCCCCGTGCCGCTCGCAGCTGGCGCATTCGTTGCGCGAGCAGATGTCGCGCGAGGCGCTGCCATGCAGGGCGATCAGGTGCTCGACCGGCTCGCGCATGTCGCCCTTCAGGCACAGGCTCAGGCGCAGGCCGGGCAGGCGCTGCTGGAAGCTGTCGATCAGCGCGTCGAGCTGGCCGGCGCTCGCCGGGCTGCTGGCGATGCTGCGACTGCTCTGGTACAGCAGTTCCAGCGCGGCATTGCTCTTCGCCAGTTGCTGGGTCTTCTCGGCCACCCGCGAGGCCAGGGTCAGGTGGGATTCCTCGATGGCATCCGCCATGGCATTGAAGCTGTCGGCCATCTGCCCCAGTTCGTCGCTGGACCTGTGCTCGATCCGCGCATTGAGGTCGCCGGCGCGGAAGCGCTCGGTGGCACCGACCAGCTCCTGCAGCGGTGTGATCACGCTGCTCTGCAGCTCGAACATGCCCACCAGCAGGATGATCACGGTCATCAGCAGTGCCGCGCCCTGGATGCTCTGCTGCCAGCCCTGGCGCTTCTCGCTCTGCTTCTGCAGCAACAGCACGAAGTGTTCGAGCTGGCCAACGAAGATTTCCGACTGCTGCTGGAACATGACCCGGTCGCCGCGTTCCAGGGCCGGCCGCAGCTGCCCCAGCCACCGGTCGCGGATGTTGGCGAAGGCCTGGGCCACCGGGCTCTGCCGGTCGCCGTCGACCATGTGCTTGAGTGCGCTGCTGTCCAGGCGCCGCTGCATGTCGTCGCGCAGATGGCCTATCGCCTGCGGCGACGCGTTCGCCTCCAGCTGCCAGTTGAGACGGTAGACGGCCATGCGCAGGGAGCCGGCGGTGTTGATGGCCGCGGCGTCGTCTTCGCTGACCCAGGCGATCAGCACGGCGCTGAACGCGCTGAAGAAGGTGAGGGTGGCGATGAGGATGACGGCCAGACCGGCGCGAGCGGGCAGGGAGCCTTTCAACCAGTCCAGCATGGCGGCTACCTCCAAAGAGTTCCGGCGCCCGTCCAGGCCCGGCGGGTGAGCTTGCTTGTTGTTATAAGTCGATGATCTACAAGGGATATTTTTCGTATTTCCAGGCTATCCCTTTGGAGGTATCCGGCCCCATGGTAGGAGTTGGAGCGGCCTGGCTTCCTTGATTTGGATCAAGGGCGGGAGGGGGCCGGTGCATAGCCTGCGAGCCATGAGAGTCGCTTGGGAGAGCGGTCATGGCGAGTCGGAAAGTGCAACAGGGGCTGGTGCTGGGGATGAGCACCGCCGCGTTCACCATCTGCTTCATGGTGTGGATGATGTTCGCGGTGCTCGGCGTGCCCATCAAGGAGCTGCTGCAGCTCAACGAGACCCAGTTCGGCCTGCTGGCGTCCACCCCGGTGCTGACCGGGTCGCTGATCCGCCTGCCGCTGGGCATGCTCACCGACCGCTTCGGCGGGCGCATCGTGTTCTTCGTGCTGATGCTGGTCTGCGTGCTGCCGATCTACCTGATCGGCGAGGCCACCGAGTATTGGCAGTTTCTCGTGCTGGGGCTGTTCGTCGGCCTGGCCGGCGGCTCCTTCTCGGTGGGTATCGCCTACGTCGCCAAGTGGTTCGAGAAGTCCAGCCAGGGCCTGGCCATGGGCATCTTCGGCGCGGGCAACGCGGGTTCGGCGCTGACCAAGTTCCTCGCCCCGGCGATCATCGCCGCGGCCAGCTGGCAGATGGTGCCGAAGATCTATTCGGCGATCATGTTCATCACCGCGCTGCTGTTCTGGTTCTTCAGCTACGACGACAAGAGCCACCGCACGCCCAGCAGCGTGTCCTTCGCCGAGCAGCTCAAGACCCTCCGTGATCCACGGGTGTGGCGCTACTGCCAGTACTACTCGATCGTCTTCGGCGGCTACGTGGCGCTGGCCCTGTGGATGACCAAGTACTACGTGCAGGAGTACGGCTTCAGCCTGCAGAGCGCGGCGCTGCTGGCCGCCTGCTTCTCCCTGCCGGGCGGCGTGCTGCGCGCCATCGGCGGCTGGATGAGCGACCGCTGGGGCGCGCACGGCGTGACCTGGTGGGTGATGTGGGTGAGCTGGATCTGCCTGTTCGTCCTGTCCTACCCGCAGACCGACTTCACCGTGCATACCGTCGATGGGCCGCGCACGTTCCATGTCGGCCTCAACGTCTGGGTGTTCACCGCGCTGATGTTCGTCATGGGCATCGCCTGGGCCTTCGGCAAAGCCTCGGTGTTCAAGTACATCTCCGACGAGTTTCCCGATCGCATGGGGGCCGTGTCCGGCATCGTCGGGCTGGCCGGCGGCCTGGGCGGCTTCGTCCTGCCGATCATGTTCGGCGCCCTGGTGGACCTCACCGGCGTGCGCAGCTCCTGCTTCATGCTGATGTACGGCGTGGTCTGGGTCTCCCTGATCTGGATGTACCTCAGCGAAGTCCGCAAAACCCCGGTGATGGGGGCGGGTTCCACCGGCCCCATGAATTCCGCTTCCTGACGCTTGAGGAGACCGAGCATGTCCGCAACCAAGAATCCGGCCATGGGGCAGCCGCCCCGGCAGGGGCCGGTGATCGAGGACTGGCGCCCCGAGGACCCGCACTTCTGGGGTTCCACCGGCAAGGCCATCGCCACCCGCAACCTGTGGATCTCGATTCCCGCGCTGTTCCTGGCGTTCGCCGTGTGGATGGTGTGGAGCACGGTGATCGTGCGCCTGAACGCCATCGGCTTTGCCTTCAGCACCGACCAGCTGTTCTGGCTGGCGGCGCTGCCGGGGCTGTCTGGAGCGACGTTCCGCATCTTCTACTCGTTCATGGTGCCGGTGTTCGGCGGGCGGCGCTGGACGGCCCTGAGCACGGCGTCGCTGCTGGTCCCGTCGCTGTGGATGGGCTTCGCGGTGCAGGACCCGGACACCTCGTACAGCGTGTTCGTGATCATCGCCCTGCTGTGCGGCTTCGGCGGCGGCAACTTCGCCTCGTCGATGTCCAACATCAGCTTCTTCTACCCCAAGGCCCAGCAGGGCACCGCGCTGGGCCTGAACGCCGGGCTGGGCAACCTGGGCGTCTCGGCCATGCAGTTCCTGGTGCCGCTGGTGATCGGCTTCGGCCTGTTCGGAGCGGTGGGCGGCAAGCCCCAGGAACTGGCCGATGGCAGCCAGCTGTGGCTGCAGAACGCCGGCCTGATCTGGGTGCCGCTGATCGCGGCGGTGACCGTGGCGGCCTGGTTCGGGATGAACGACCTGGCCAGCGCCAAGGCCTCGTTCTCCGAGCAGGCGGTGATCTTCAAGCGCAAGCACAACTGGCTCATGTGCTGGCTGTACCTGGCCACCTTCGGCTCCTTCATCGGCTTCGCCGCGGCCTTCCCGCTGCTGATCAAGACCTCGTTCCCGGAAGTCACCGCGCTCAAGTTCGCCTTCCTCGGCCCGCTGGTCGGCGCCCTGGTGCGCCCGCTGGGCGGCTGGGTGGCGGACAAGCTGGGCGGCGCGCGGGTGACCCTGTGGAACTTCGTGGTGATGATCGCCGCGGTCTTCGGCGTCATCGCCTTCCTGCCGCAGAACGGGCAGGGCGGCAACTTCTACGGCTTCCTCGCCATGTTCATGCTGCTGTTCGTCACCACCGGCATCGGCAACGGTTCCACCTTCCGCATGATCCCGGTGATCTTCCGCACCCTGCATGAGCGCCTCAGCGCCGGCAAGGGGGCCGCGGTCAAGGAGCAGTCGCTGCGCGAGGCCGGCAAGGAGTCGGCCGCGGTGCTCGGCTTCAGCTCCGCGATCGGTGCCTTCGGCGCCTTCTTCATTCCCAAGAGCTTCGGCAGCTCCATCGCCCTCACCGGCGGGCCGGAGATCGCCCTGTACGTCTTCGTCGGCTACTACGCCAGCTGCATCCTGGCCACCTGGTGGTGGTACTCGCGCAAGGGCGCCGAAACGCCCTGCTAGACAGCCATCGCCCAAGAAATGACGAGCGCGGGGTAACCGCCCGCGCTCAGCCTGAGAGGAAAGAAAAATGAGCCACATACTCGACCAGCTGCGCTTCTTCAATCGCAAGCAAGGAGAGTTCGCCGACGGTCATGGCGAGACCCGCAAGGAGTCGCGCGACTGGGAGAACGTCTACCGTGCCCGCTGGCAGTACGACAAGATCGTGCGCTCCACCCACGGGGTGAACTGCACCGGGTCGTGCTCCTGGAAGATCTACGTGAAGAACGGCCTGATCACCTGGGAAACCCAGCAGACCGACTACCCGCGCACCCGCAACGACCTGCCCAACCACGAGCCGCGCGGCTGCCCGCGCGGCGCCAGCTACAGCTGGTACATCTACAGCGCCAACCGCCTGAAATATCCCAAGGTGCGCAAGCCCCTGCTGAAACTCTGGCGCGATGCGCGGCGGACCCTGGCACCGGTCGAGGCCTGGGCCAGCATCGTCGAGGACCCGGCCAAGGCGCAGAGCTACAAGAGCAAGCGCGGCATGGGCGGCTTCATCCGCTCCAGCTGGCGCGAGGTCAACGAGATCATCGCCGCGGCCAACGTCTACACGGTCAAGCAGTACGGGCCCGACCGGGTGGTCGGCTTCTCGCCGATCCCGGCCATGTCGATGGTCAGCTACGCCGCCGGCAGCCGCTACCTGTCGCTGATCGGCGGGGTGTGCCTGAGCTTCTACGACTGGTACTGCGACCTGCCTCCCGCGTCACCCCAGGTGTGGGGCGAGCAGACCGACGTGCCGGAGTCGGCCGACTGGTACAACTCCAACTACATCATCGCCTGGGGTTCCAACGTCCCGCAGACCCGCACTCCCGACGCGCACTTCTTCACCGAGGTGCGCTACAAGGGCACCAAGACCGTGGCCATCACCCCGGACTACGCCGAGGTGGCCAAGCTCACCGACCTCTGGCTCAACCCCAAGCAGGGTACCGACGCGGCGCTGGCGCAGGCCTTCGCCCACGTCATCTTCAAGGAATTCCACCTGGAGAACCCCAGCGCCTACTTCACCGACTATGCCAAGCGCTACACCGACCTGCCGATGCTGGTGCTGCTCGACGAGAAGGACGGCAGCTACCGCGCCGACCGCTTCCTGCGGGCCTCCGACCTGGATGGCGAACTCGGCCAGGACAACAACCCCGAGTGGAAGACCATCGCCGTCGACGCGGGTGGCGAATTGGTCTCGCCCCTGGGCTCGATCGGCTACCGCTGGGGCGAGAAGGGCAAGTGGAACATCGAGGCCCGCGAGGGCGGCGAGGGACGCGCGGTCGACCTCAAGCTGAGCCAGCTGGACAGCGGCGAAGTCGCCGAGGTGGCCTTCCCGTACTTCGGCGGCCAGGCCCACGAGCACTTCGCCCATGCGCCGGGCGAGGAAATCCAGCTGCGCCGCGTGCCGGTGCGCACCCTGGTGCTGGCCGACGGCAGCCAGGCCAGGGTCGCCAGCGTATTCGACCTGATGGCCGCCAACCTGGGCATCGACCGTGGCCTCGGCGGCGCCAACGTCGCCAGCCACTATGACGACGATCGCGTGCCGGGCACGCCGGCCTGGCAGGAGAAGATCACCGGCGTCAGCCGCGAGAAGGCGATCCAGATCGCCCGCGAGTTCGCCGACAACGCCGACAAGACCAAGGGGCGCAGCATGATCATCGTCGGCGCGGCGATGAACCACTGGTACCACATGGACATGAACTACCGCGGCCTGATCAACATGCTGATGTTGTGCGGTTGCGTGGGCCAGACCGGTGGCGGCTGGGCGCACTACGTCGGCCAGGAGAAGCTGCGTCCGCAGTGTGGCTGGCTGCCGCTGGCCTTCGGCCTCGACTGGCATCGCCCGTCGCGGCAGATGAACGGCACCAGCTTCTTCTACAACCACAGCTCGCAGTGGCGCCACGAGAAGATGAGCATCCACGAGGTGCTGTCGCCGCTGGCGGACAAATCCGCGTACCCCGAGCACATGCTCGACTACAACATCCGCGCCGAGCGCGCCGGCTGGCTGCCGAGCGCGCCGCAGCTCAACCGCAACCCGCTGCAGATCACCCGTGACGCGGCGGTGGCGGGGCTGGAGCCGAAGGACTACGTGGTCAGGTCGCTGGCCGAAGGCACGCTGCGCTTCGCCTGCGAGCAGCCGGACAACCCGGTCAACTTCCCGCGCAACATGTTCATCTGGCGTTCCAACCTGCTGGGCAGCTCGGGCAAGGGCCACGAGTACATGCTCAAGTACCTGCTCGGCACCCGCAACGGCGTGATGAGCCCCGATCTGGGCCAGCGTGGCGGCTTCAAGCCGCAGGAAGCCGAATGGCAGGACGAGGGCGCCATCGGCAAGCTCGACCTGGTCACCACCCTCGACTTCCGCATGTCCTCGACCTGCGTGTACTCCGACATCGTCCTGCCGACCGCCACCTGGTACGAGAAGGACGACATGAACACCTCGGACATGCACCCCTTCATCCACCCGCTGTCGGCGGCCATCGACCCGGCCTGGGAAGCGCGCTCCGACTGGGAAATCTACAAGGGCATCGCCAAGGCCTTCTCCGAGATGGCCGAAGGGCACCTGGGCGTGGAGAAGGACCTGGTCACCGTGCCGCTGCTGCACGACACCCCCGGCGAGCTGGCGCAGCCGTTCGGCGGCAGCGACTGGAAGACGGCGGGGCAGACGCCCCAGCCGGGCCTCAACTGCCCGAACATCACGGTGGTCGAGCGCGACTACCCGAACACCTACAAGAAATTCACCTCGCTCGGCCCGCTGCTGGACACGCTGGGCAACGGCGGCAAGGGCATCAACTGGAGCAC
The DNA here is from genome assembly GCF_029837675.1 of Pseudomonas sp. GD04015. NCBI lineage: Bacteria > Pseudomonadati > Pseudomonadota > Gammaproteobacteria > Pseudomonadales > Pseudomonadaceae > Pseudomonas > Pseudomonas sp. GD04015. The sequence goes on from NZ_JAOEEE010000021.1 coordinate 68,797, forward strand.
CAAGCACGAGGTCGAGTTCCTCGGCGAACTGAACTACACCGTGCGCGAGGAGGGCATCAGCCAGGGCCGGCCGAAGATCGAGTCGGCCATCGACGCCGCCGAGGTCATCCTCAGCCTGGCGCCGGAAACCAACGGCCATGTCGCTGTGAAGGCCTGGGCCGCGCTGTCGGAATTCACCGGCCGCGACCACAGCCACCTGGCGCTGCCCAAGGAGCACGAGGCGATCCGCTTCCGCGACATCCAGGCGCAGCCGCGCAAGATCATCTCCAGCCCGACCTGGTCCGGCCTGGAAGACGAGCACGTCAGCTACAACGCCGGCTACACCAACGTCCATGAGCTGATCCCGTGGCGCACCCTGACCGGCCGCCAGCAGTTCTACCAGGACCACCCCTGGATGCTCGCCTTCGGCGAGGGCCTGATGAGCTACCGGCCGCCGATCAACACCCGTTCGACCGGCTACGTGCAGGGCAAGATGCCCAACGGCAACCCGGAGATCTGCCTGAACTGGATCACCCCGCACCAGAAGTGGGGCATCCACAGCACCTACACCGACAACCTGATCATGCTCACCCTGAGCCGTGGCGGGCCGATCGTGTGGATGAGCGAGATCGACGCCAGGAAGGTCGGCATCGAGGACAACGACTGGATCGAGTGCTTCAACGCCAACGGCGCGCTGACCGCCCGCGCGGTGGTCAGCCAGCGGGTCAAGGAGGGCATGGTGATGATGTACCACGCCCAGGAACGCATCGTGAACGTGCCCGGCGCGGAGAGCACCGGGACCCGTGGCGGCCACCACAACTCGGTGACCCGCGTGGTGCTCAAGCCCACCCACATGATCGGCGGCTACGCCCAGCTGGCCTACGGCTTCAACTACTACGGCACCGTGGGCTGCAACCGCGACGAATTCGTGGTGGTGCGAAAAATGAGCAAGGTGGACTGGCTGGACGGCCCCAATGGCAACGACTTGCCGCAACCGCTGCCGCAGGACATTTGAGGATTACTGCCATGAAAATTCGTTCACAAGTGGGCATGGTGCTGAACCTGGACAAGTGCATCGGTTGCCACACCTGCTCGATCACCTGCAAGAACGTCTGGACCAGCCGCGAAGGCATGGAATACGCCTGGTTCAACAACGTCGAGACCAAGCCCGGCATCGGCTACCCCAAGGAGTGGGAGAACCAGGACAAATGGAAGGGCGGCTGGGTGCGCAACCCGGACGGCTCGATCAACCCGCGCATCGGCGGCAAGTTCCGCGTGCTGGCGAACATCTTCTCCAACCCCGACCTGCCGAGCATCGACGACTACTACGAGCCGTTCGACTTCGACTACCAGCACCTGCACACCGCGCCGCTGGGCGAGCACCAGCCGGTGGCGCGGCCACGCTCGGCCATCTCCGGCAAGCGCATGGAGAAGATCGAATGGGGCCCCAACTGGGAGGAAATCCTCGGCACCGAGTTCGCCAAGCGGCGCAAGGACAAGAACTTCGACAAGGTGCAGGCCGACATCTACGGCGAGTACGAGAACACCTTCATGATGTACCTGCCGCGCCTGTGCGAGCACTGCCTCAACCCGGCGTGCGCGGCCTCCTGCCCGAGCGGCGCGATCTACAAGCGCGAGGAGGACGGCATCGTCCTCATCGACCAGGAAAAATGCCGCGGCTGGCGCATGTGCATCAGCGGCTGCCCGTACAAGAAGATCTACTTCAACTGGAAGAGCGGCAAATCCGAGAAGTGCATCTTCTGCTACCCGCGCATCGAGGCCGGCCTGCCCACCGTGTGCTCGGAAACCTGCGTCGGGCGCATCCGCTACCTGGGCGTACTGCTGTATGACGCCGACCGCATCCACGAGGTGGCCAGTACGCCGAGCGAGCAGGACCTGTACCAGAAACAGCTGGAAATCTTCCTCGACCCCAACGACCCGAAGGTGATCGAACAGGCGCTGGCCGACGGCGTGCCGATGTCGGTGATCGAGTCCGCGCAGAAGTCGCCGGTGTACAAGCTGGCGGTGGACTGGCAGCTGGCCCTGCCGCTGCACCCGGAATACCGCACCCTGCCGATGGTCTGGTACGTGCCGCCGCTGTCGCCGATCCAGAACGCCGCCGCCAAGGGCGCCGTGAGCATGGACGGCGTGCTGCCGGACGTCGACAGCCTACGCATTCCCGTGCGCTACCTGGCCAACCTGCTCACCGCCGGCGACGAGCAGCCGGTCAAGCTGGCGCTCAAGCGTCTGCTGGCGATGCGCGCCTACAAGCGCGCGGAACAGGTCGATGGCGTGCAGGACCTGCAGGTCCTGGCATCGGTGGGGCTGTCGGTGGCCCAGTGCGAGGACATGTACCGCTACCTGGCCATCGCCAACTACGAGGACCGCTTCGTCATTCCTTCCGCGCACCGCGAGGAGGCGATGAGCGATGCCTTCGCCGAGCGTTCCGGGTGCGGCTTCAGCTTCGGTAGCGGCTGCAGCGGCGCCTCGGACACCAACATGTTCGGGGCGAAGAAGGCCAATCGCCGCGATGTGCTCAAGACCGTGCAGATCTGGGAGGACTGAACCATGCGGATTCTCAAGGTGATCTCCCTGTTGCTGGACTATCCCGACGAGGCGCTGCAGGGCGCCCACGCGGAGCTGGAGGCTGCCCTCGGTGGCGCCCGCGAGATCAGCCCCGACCAGCGGGGCGCGCTGCTGCGCCTGCTCGACGAGCTGGCCCGGGAAGAGCTGATGGACGCCCAGGAACGCTACACCGAACTGTTCGACCGGGGCCGCGCGCTGTCGCTGCTGCTGTTCGAGCACGTGCATGGCGAATCCCGCGACCGTGGCCAGGCCATGGTCGACCTGATGGCCCAGTACGAGGCGGCGGGCTTCGCCATTGGTGTGCGCGAGCTGCCCGACTACATCCCGCTGTACCTGGAATACCTGGCCAGCCGCGAGCCGATCGAGGCGCGCGAGGGCCTGGCCGACGTGGCGCACCTGCTGGCCCTGCTGGCGGCGCGCCTGGAGGAGCGCGAGAGCCCCTATGCGGCGTGCTTCCGCGCGCTGCTGCAGATCGCCGGCGAGCAGCCGGCGAGCGCGGTGGCCGAGGTGCGCGAACAGGTGGCCGGCGAGCCGCGCGACGACAGCCTGGAGGCGCTCGACAAGCTGTGGGAGGAGGAGGCCGTGGCCTTCCTCAAGGCCGAGCAGCAGGAGCGCTGCCCGAGCCAGGCCGCGCGGCCGGGCAAGGCTCGCGAAGAAGTGCCGGTGCCGGTGCACTGGATCGATTTCAAGCAGGATGGACCGGCCGCCGCGCCGGCCCGGGAGGTGCGCAATGGCTAACCTGAATCTACTCGCCTTCGGCGTGTATCCCTACATCGCCCTGGCGGTCTGCGTGATCGGCAGCTGGGCGCGTTTCGACCTGTCGCAGTACAGCTGGAAGGCCGGATCGAGCCAGATCTTCAACCGCACGCCGGCCGAGCACCGCTACATGCGCATCGCCAGCAACCTGTTCCACGTCGGCGTGCTATTCGTCCTGGCCGGCCACTTCGTCGGCCTGCTGACGCCCGCGTCGATCTACCACCATGCGATCTCCACCGAAAACAAGCAGCTGCTGGCGATGGTCTCCGGCGGTTTCTTCGGCGGCCTGTGCCTGATCGGCCTGCTGATGCTGCTCTACCGGCGCCTGAGCGACGCGCGGGTGCGCGCCAGTTCCAGCTGTTCGGACGTGTTGGTGCTGCTGGTGCTGCTGGTACAGCTGCTGCTCGGCCTGGGCACCATCTACGCCTCCACCCACCACATGGACGGCTCGGTGATGGTGATGCTGGCCGACTGGGCGCAGTACACCGTGACCCTGCAGCCGATGAAGGCCGCCGCCGCCATCGAGCCGGTCGGCGCCGTGTACAAGCTGCACGTGTTCCTCGGCCTGAGCCTGTTCGTGCTGTTCCCCTTCACCCGCCTGGTGCACATCGTCAGCGCGCCGGTCTGGTACCTGGGCCGGCGCTACCAGATCGTGCGGCAGAAGGCCTGAGACCAGACCTGCAGACGTGTCCATGTGGGCGCTGACCTGTGGGAATGGACTTGTGGGAGCGGACTTGTCCGCGAGCTTTTCACCCGGAATTACCCGTAGGCGGAAGGCAAAACTCGCGGCCAAGGCCGCTCCCACGGTGGTTGCCGGGGATAGCTGAGTGCTGCCCAAGAGCCAATGGATTTATCAACGACTGATCGAGGAGATCCCATCATGGGTTGTGGATGCGGTGGTAACGGAAACGGTGGCGGTTGCAGCGGTGGCCAACCGAGAGTGGAAATCCCGGCTAATGCGCCGGTGGTGCAGGAAGTGATGCCCGACTCGCGGCCCGGCGCCGACGAGCCGGAGGCCGATGAGAGCGAAGAGGGCGAGCCAGCCCCCGAGCTGATCGCCAGCAGCGAGCAGGAATGGCCGCGGATCAAGGTCAACGGCCTGCCCATCGCGGTGGAGGCGATCGCCCAGGAGCTGCAGTACCACCCGGCGGCGAGCCGCCGCGAGGCGGTGTTCCTCGCCGGCCAGGCGCTGGTGATCCGCGAGCTGCTGCAGCAGCGGGCGGCCGCGCTGGGCCTGCAGGTGCGCGCCGCCGGCGGCGAGAGCGAGGAGGAGGCGCTGACCCGCACCCTGATCGAACTCGAAGTGCCGCTGCCGCGGGCCGACGAGGACACCTGCCGGCGCTACTACGAGCGCAACCTGGCGCGCTTCGCCAGCGCGCCGCTGCTGGCGGCGCGGCACATCCTGCTGGGCTGCCCGGCCGACGACGTCGAGGCACGCAGCCTGGCACGGGAGCGTGCCGAGGCGCTGATCGCCGAGCTGCGTGGCGAACCCGGGCGCTTCGCCGAGCTGGCGCTGGCCCATTCGGCCTGCCCGTCGAAGGAGCAGGGCGGCTCGCTGGGGCAGATCAGCCAGGGCCAGACCGTGCCCGAGTTTGAGCGCCAGCTGCTGCGCCTGCCGCTGGGCCTGGCCGTGCAACCGCTGGAGAGCCGCTACGGCTTCCACGTGGTGCAGGTGGACCTGCGCATCGAGGGCCGGCAACTGCCGTTCGAGACGGTGGTCGGGGCGATCCGCGCCGAACTGGACCAGCGGGTCTGGCAGGTGGCGGTGGCCCAGTACTTGAAGAACCTGGTGGGCGAGGCGGACATCCAGGGCATCGTCCTGGAAGGCGCCGACTCACCGTTGCTGCAGTAGCCCGGATGCAATCCGGGCTACGTGAACTGGACGGGATGATGATGGACGCACAACTGCGGGACGGTTTCGGTCGCACCATCGACTACCTGCGCCTGTCGGTCACCGACCGCTGCGACTTCCGCTGCATCTACTGCATGGCCGAGGACATGACCTTCCTGCCGCGCCAGCAGGTGCTGACCCTAGAGGAGCTGGAGCGGGTGGCGCGGCTGTTCGTAGCCCACGGCACGAAGAAGATCCGCCTGACCGGCGGCGAGCCGCTGGTGCGCCCCGGCGTGGTCGGCCTGTGCGAGCGCATCGCCGCGCTGCCGGGGCTGCGCGAGCTGGTGATGACCACCAACGGCTCGCAGCTGGACAAACTGGCACGGCCCCTGGCCGAGGCCGGCGTGCGCCGCCTCAACATCAGCCTGGACAGCCTGCGTCCCGAGCGTTTCCGCGCCATCACCCGTACCGGCGAGCTGGCCCGGGTGCTGGATGGCATCGCGGCGGCGCAGGCGGCCGGCTTCGCCAACATCAAGCTGAACACCGTAGTGATGCACGGGCGCAACGCCGACGAGGTGCTGGACCTGGTCGAATTCGCCGCCCGGCGTGGCCTGGACATCAGCTTCATCGAGGAGATGCCGCTGGGCCAGGTCGGCCGCGAGCGCGGCGAGAGCTACTGCTCCAGCGACTGGGTGCGCGAACGCATCGGCGAGCGTTTCGCCCTGCTCGACAGCGCCGAACAGAGCGGCGGGCCGGCGCGCTACCTGCGCCTGGTCGACTTCCCCAGCACGCGCATCGGCCTCATCTCGCCGCACAGCCACAACTTCTGCGCCACCTGCAACCGCGTGCGGCTGACCACCGAGGGGCGCCTGCTGCTGTGCCTCGGCCACGAGCATTCGGTGGACCTGCGCGCGCTGCTGCGCCGCCATCCGGGCAACGACGAACCGGTGCTGGCGGCCATCCGCGCGGCGTTGCCGCGCAAGCCGCTGCGCCATGAATTCGCCGTCGGCGACGTGCAGATCCTGCGCTTTATGAACGCCACCGGCGGCTGACATCCCCGTTCCTCCCTCCAGCCTGGTCGCCAGGCGGGTTGCCACGCTTGCCGGCGGATAGGGTCGTCTGTCGCGGGCGTGGCTTTTTTGGGGCTATGTTCTCGTGATGTGTTGCACGTAGCCGTAGCCATAGAAGCAAGAGCCCAGTCCGCGGTCGCGGCAGGTAAAGCCGTCAAGCAACTCGGAGCTGGAGTCCCCGTCAGGAGGCCGAGCGGAGGTGTTGCGCAGGGGGACGAGCCGCAGGGATGCGGCGAGAGGCATAACGGGCCATGGATGGCCCGTGTATGCCGTGCCCCCGGAGCAGCACCGGAGGGAGGGAACCCCGCCGCAGGCGGGGCCGGATGCCGGGGTGGCCTTCTCTTTGGTTACTTTCTCTTGGCCAAACAAGAGAAAGTGACTCGCCCAGGAGGGCGAAACCAGAACTTTCATGCAACTGGATAAACAGCCGGGCATCGTAGTTGCCGATTTATCGGTGCGCGCAGCGCACCCTACGAATCACAGGCCTTCGCCCAATGGGCACATAGCCTTTTTCGACCGTTTCCCGACACCCAGTCGCGTCCATGCGCGAGGGCGACGAAGTGAAGCGGGTCACGGATGCCATCGCTCCCGACTTGATCGTGATCAATTTCTGATCACCGCCTCCTGGCGTAGATTCCCATCATCTTGTGTGTTGAAGATAAATTCATAACTAGATGATGTGTTCAGGGGGTAGTGAATGAATCCGCAGCAACCGCCTTACCGGCCCCGCACGCTGCTCAAGCGCGACGGCAGCGAGGTGTCGTTCGACCTCGGCAAGATCGAGCGCGCGATCGCCGCCGCGGGCCAGGCCACCGGCCAGTTCGGGTCCTACGAAGCGAAGGCGCTGGCCGACGCGGTGCTGTCCCGGCTGCTGGAATTCCGCAGCCTGGGCGTGGAGCAGGTGCAGGACAAGGTCGAGCTGGTGTTGATGGAGGCCGGCTACTACGACACCGCCAGGGCCTACATCGTCTATCGCGAGCGCCACGGCCGCCTGCGCCGCGAGCACAAGACCCTGGTCGACGTGGCCGCGTCGATGAACGAATACCTGCGCCGCGAGGACTGGCGCGTGCAGGCCAACGCCAACCAGGGCTATTCCCTGGGCGGGCTGATCCTCAACGTCTCCGGCAAGGTCACCGCCAACTACTGGCTGGACGAGGTCTACAGCCCGGAGATCGGCCGCGCCCACCGCGAGGCCGACCTGCACATCCACGACCTGGACATGCTCGCCGGCTACTGCGCCGGCTGGTCCCTGCGCACCCTGCTGCACGAGGGTCTCAACGGCATCCCGGGACGGGTCGAGGCGGGGCCGCCCAGACACCTGTCGAGCGCCCTGGGGCAGATGGTCAACTTCCTCGGCACGCTGCAGAACGAGTGGGCCGGCGCCCAGGCGTTCAGCTCCTTCGACACCTACCTGGCGCCCTACGTGCGCAACGACCGGCTGGACTACGAGCAGGTGCGCCAGGCGCTGCAGGAGTTCATCTACAACCTCAACGTGCCGTCGCGCTGGGGCACCCAGACGCCCTTCACCAACCTGACCTTCGACTGGGTCTGCCCCGAGGACCTGCGCGAGCAGGTGCCGGTGATCGGCGGGGCGGAGATGCCGTTCTGCTACGGCGAACTGCAGGCGGAGATGGACCTGATCAACCGTGCCTACATCGAGGTGATGATGGCCGGCGACGCCATGGGCCGGGTGTTCACCTTCCCGATCCCGACCTACAACATCACCCACGACTTCCCCTGGGACAGCGACAACGCCACGCGCCTGTTCGACATGACCGCGCGCTACGGCCTGCCGTACTTCCAGAACTTCCTCAACTCGGACATGCAGCCCAACCAGGTGCGCTCCATGTGCTGCCGCCTGCAGCTGGACGTGCGCGAGCTGCTCAAGCGCGGCAACGGCCTGTTCGGCTCGGCCGAGCAGACCGGCTCGCTGGGCGTGGTGACCATCAACTGCGCGCGCCTCGGCCACCTCTACCGGCAGGACCTGAACGGCCTGCTGCGGCGCCTGGACGAACTGCTGCAGATGGCCTACGAGAGCCTGGAGGTCAAGCGCAAGGTGATCCAGCACCACATGGACGCCGGCCTCTATCCCTACACCAGGCGCTACCTGGGCACCCTGCGCAACCACTTCTCCACCATCGGCGTGAACGGCCTGCACGAGATGCTGCGCAACTTCTCGGGCGACACCGAAGGCCTGCACACCGAGGCCGGCCGGCGCCTGGCGCTGCAACTGCTGGACCATGTGCGCGAGCGGCTGGTGCGCTTCCAGGAGGACAGCGGCCACCTCTACAACCTGGAGGCGACGCCGGCCGAGGGCACCACCTACCGCTTCGCCAAGGAAGACCAGAAGCGCTATCCCGATATCGTCCAGGCCGGCACCCCCGAGGCGCCTTACTACACCAACTCCTCGCAGCTGCCGGTGGGCTTCACCGAAGACCCGTTCGAGGCGCTGGAGCTGCAGGACGCGCTGCAGTGCAAGTACACCGGCGGTACCGTGCTGCACCTGTACATGGCCGAGCGCATCTCGTCGGCGCAGGCCTGCAAGCAGCTGGTGCGCACGGCGCTCGGTCGGTTCCGCCTGCCGTACCTGACCGTGACGCCCACCTTCTCCATCTGCCCGGTGCACGGCTACCTGGCAGGCGAACACGAGTTCTGCCCGAAATGCGACGAGGCACTGCTGCACAAGCAGTCGTGCTGCGGCGCCTGCGGCTGAACCAGAGTCCACCCACCGCAAGGAGCAACATCCCATGAAACAAGCCATGCAACTGCCCGAAGCCCAACGCCAGCGCTGCGAAGTCTGGACCCGGGTGATGGGCTACCACCGTCCGGTATCCGCCTTCAACCCGGGCAAGCAGTCCGAACATCGCGAGCGCCGGCATTTCAGCGAGCCGCGATAGCGCCATCCCACCCGCAATGCTGCTCACCTGAGGGCTGATCGATGCGCACAGTCCTTTCGCTGCAGCGGGTGAAGGCCATGAACGAACCCTGTGGGAGCGGACTTGTCCGCGAATCTTCGCTGCCAGTTCCGTTCACGGACGCCCAGCCGCTCCCACGGGCACTCGCCAGCAACACCCAATCGGGACATGGCCCAGGTGAACGGCATTACCCACCCCGCCCGGATCTTTCGGGCGGCTTCCTCCGGAGTCTCTGATGAATGCCTCCTGCAGCCGGTCGGAGCACCTGCGCGAATTCTCGCTGAAGGTTGGCGGGCTGTTGCCGCTGACCACCATCGACTACCCCGACCACATCGCCTGCGTGCTGTTCTGCCAGGGCTGCGCCTGGCGCTGTCGCTACTGCCACAACCCGGAGCTGATCAGGGCGCAGGCGGAGGGCGCGGTCGCCTGGCACGAGGTCGTCGCGTTCCTGCGCAAGCGCCAGGGGTTGCTCCAGGCAGTGGTGTTCAGCGGCGGCGAGGCCACCCTGCAGCCTGCCTTGCCGGCTGCCATGCGCCGGGTGCGCCAGCTGGGCTTCAAGATCGGCCTGCACAGCGCCGGCATCAAGCCGAACGCACTGCGCCGCGTGCTGCCGCTGTGCGATTGGGTCGGCTTCGATATCAAGGCGCTGGAAGAGGACGCGGCGCTGATCACCGGCGTCTCCAGCAGCGGGCGGGTCAACTGGGAAAGCCTGGAGCTGCTCATCGCCAGCGGCGTGGACTTCGAGTGTCGCACCACGGTGCACTGGCACTTGTTCGACTGCCAGCGCCTGCAACGCCTGGCCGAGCGCCTGGCCGCCGTCGGCGTGCAGCGCTTCGCCGTGCAACTGGCGCGCCCCGGACGCATGCTGGACCCCACGCTGGGCAACGCTCCGACCCCGGCCGGGGCCGCCGAGCTGTGGCCTTATCTGCGACAGTTGTTCGCTCGCTTCGAGCTGCGCGATATCTGAAAGCCTGTTTCGCTCGCGGCCACTGACTCCGCTGGTGCGCATGGCGCACCCTACGGCCCTGCGAATCGCTTCACCAGCCCCAGAACTGCAGCCACCAGCAGTAGCCGAGCAGGGCGTTGGCCAGCAGCAGGCCGGTCATCGGCGCCAGCCGTTGCCGCGCCTGCAGCCGCTGGCAGACGCGCCAGCCCAGCCACAGGCTCCAGCAGGCAGCGCCCAGCAGCAGGACGCCTCGCGCGGAGGGCACCCAGGGCAGGACCAGGCCTTCGTAGCGCAGCAGCTTCACCGTGGTGGAGGACAGGCCGAGGAACAGCCCCGCGGCGCCGGGCGGCACCAGGCACAGCGCCAAGTGGCGGGCGAAGGCCGCCGACTGTCCGGCCATGCGCCCACCGAGCCCGAGCAGGAACCGCAGCGATCCGCCCAGCAAGAGGCTGCTGGCGGCGAGGTAGAGGCAGATCGCCAGGCCGTCGAGCCAGGTGAACGCATCGTTGTTCGACGGGTAGTGGGTCAGTAGCCACCAGGGGGCCGAGGCCTGCAGCGGCCAGAAGATGTCGTGCCCGACCAGCCATTCGGCCATGGCCTGCTTCAGGGCGATGAACCAGGGGCTGACCGTCCACTGGAAGGCGCCCATGGCCAGGCCGATCACCCCGTACAGCAGCAGGCACGACTCCCAGCCGTCCGCCTCGCCGCCCAGGTCGACGATCTCCGCGCTGCCGGAGCGGGCGATCAGGCGCACGGCGTCGCGCTGCCCGCTGCAACGGCCGCAGGCATGGCAGGCGGACGCGCCCTGCATGCGGCGGATATCCAGCAGCGGCGCGCAGTTGGGCGGCGGGCGATGCGGCGGCAGATTGGCCCGCCAGCGCTGCTCGTCCACCCGGAAATGCACCGGCGCCAGCTTCGCCAGCAGGGCGAACACGCCGCTGACCGGGCACAGGTAGCGGCACCACACGCGCTTGCCGCGCCCGTAGAGAAAGCCCACCAGCATCGCCGCGAGGGTGGAGCCGCCGAGGATCAGCAGGGCCGCCTGGGCATAGTCGTAGACGCTGATCAGCTGGCCGTAGAGCGTGGTCAGCAGGAAACCGACCGTGGGCCAGCCGGCCCAGCGCATCCAGCGTGGCACGCCGCGCCCCAGGCCGCGCTGGCTGGCCCACTCGCTGAGCGCGCCTTCGGGACACAGCAGGCCGCACCACAGGCGGCCGAACAGCACCACCGAGAGCAGCACGAAGGGCCACCAGATGCCCCAGAAGACGAACTGGGCCAGCAGCGCGAGGTTGTCCAGGATGCGCGCGTGGGTATCCGGCAGCGGCAGGGCGGCCGGCACCACCAGCAGCGCGGCGTAGACCAGCACCACCGCCCATTGCAGCCGGCGGATCAGGCCGGCATGCCGGCGCATGCCGTCGCCCAGGGCGGCGAGCCGGCGATTCAGCGCGACGTTCATGCGGCGCTCCGGGGTGTCTCCTCGGCGGGTTGGCGCGGCGCGCGCCGCCAGCGGTAGGCGAGCAGCCAGAAGCCGGCCAGGGTCAGCACCGCGACGAGGGAGGGCATGGCCCGGTAGCCGGTCAACCCGGCGATCATGCCGCCCAGGCGCGAGCCATCGTCGAGCCAGGCCGAGCTGTCCCAGAGCGGGTCGCCCAGCCAGCCGTAGAACCGTTCGGGCAGGTCCATGCCCATCCATTGCCCCGTGGCGCGGTCGAGGGCGTTCATCAGCATGGCGCCGCCCAGCGAGATCATCAGCAGCTCGCTGATGGCGAAGAAGCGCCGCCAGTCCAGCAGGTGGCTGCCGGCCTGGAGCAGGGCGAAACTGAGGGCCCCGAGCAGCACGCCGAGCCCGGCGCCGAGCAGCATCGACGAGGCGCTGGCCGCGCCGGCGGCGCCGTAGAGGAAGATGGCGATCTCGCTGCCCTCGCGGGCCACGGCGATCGCCGCGAGAAGCATCAGGCCGCTGCGCCGGCCCTGGGTCAGGGCATGCTCGGCGCGGCTCTCCAGGCTGCCGCGCAACTGCCGGCCGTTGTGCCGCATCCACATCACCATCTGCAGGATCAGCACGCTGGCCAGGGCGCTCATGGCCGCCTGGAACCACTCGCCCGCCGGGCCGCTCATCCAGTTTCCCGCCAGGATCATCAGGGCCGCCAGCACCGCCGCCAGGGCGCCGCCGCCGAGCACGCCCAGCCACAGCAGGTGGACGTGCCGGTGCCCGTCGTGCTGGCGCCTCAGCCAGGCATGGAGCAGCCCGATGACCAGCAGGGCCTCGATGCTTTCGCGCCAGACGATCAGAAGTGCCTGTTCCATGTCCGCTCCTACTGCGCCTCGATGTAGCCGCCCGGCAGGTCGAGGTGGAATTCGTCGAAGAAGGTGTAGCGCCCCGGCTTGAGCGGGTGGATCACGACGAACGAGGTGACGCCGGGGCCGAGCACCTTCTCCACCCGCAGGGGCAGGCTCTCGAACTCGACCGGCCCCTGGCCGACGTTGCGCACGACGATCTTGAAGCGCTGGCCCGCCGGTACCGTCAGGTTGGGGGGCGTGAAGTGCCCGTCGCTGATACTCAGCTCGTAGCTCGGCAGCGGCGCGCCCCAGGCCGGCAACGCCAGCAGCGCCAGGAGGGCGAAGAG
>NZ_JAOEEE010000022.1:0-78637 GCF_029837675.1 Pseudomonas sp. GD04015
AACAGGAAGGCGCCCAGCTATGAGCGCCTCCTACGCCCTCGGCGCCTTCATTCTGCTGGCCTACACCCTGGAGGCCGTCACCGGCTTCGGCAGCATCGTCATTGCCCTGTCGCTGGGCGCTCTGCTGCTGCCCATCGAACAGCTGCTGCCGGTGCTGGTGCCGCTGAACATCGGCATGACCGGCTACCTGATGTGGCGCCACCGCGCGCAGATCGACCGCCCGCTGCTGTTCGGCACCATCCTGCCCGGCATGCTCGTCGGCACCCTGCTCGGCTACTGGCTGTTGCCCTGGCTGGACGCGGCGCTGCTCAAGCGAGGCTTCGGCCTGCTGATCCTGTGGTTCGCCGGCCGCGAGCTGTGGCGCCTGCGCCATGCCGCGGCGCTACCGGTACGCCCGCCGTGGCTGACCCGCCTGCTCACCCTCGGCGCCGGCTTCAGCCACGGCCTGTTCGCCTCTGGCGGGCCGCTGCTGGTCTACGGCCTGGCCGGCACCACGCTGGACAAGGCGCGCCTGCGCGCCACCCTGGTCAGCGTCTGGTTCACCCTCAACAGCCTGCTGACCGTCGCCTTCCTGCTCGACGGCCGCCTGCAACCGGCCCTGCCCCAGGTGCTGGCCTACGCCCCGCTGCTGCTGGTCGGCCTGTGGCTGGGCGAACACCTGCACCGGCGCTTCGACGAACGCCACTTCCGCATCGCCATCTACGCCCTGCTGCTGGTCACCGGCACCCTGCTGCTCGCCCCCTGGAGCTTCGTATGAGCTACGACATCGTCATCAACAACGGCCTGTATTTCGACGGCAGCGGCGCGCCCGGCGCGTTGCGCCACATCGGCATCAAGGACGGACGCATCGACACCCTGAGCGTCAGCCCGCTCGACGAGAGCGGCGCCGAGGTCATCGACGCCACCGGCAAGTGGGTCACCCCCGGATTCCTGGAAATCCACTCGCACTACGACGCCGAGGTGATCGCCGCGCCGGCGCTCAAGGAGTCGGTGCGCCACGGCGTCACCAGCGTGACCATCGGCTCCTGCTCGATCAGCATGGTGCTGGCCGACGCCGAGGACTGCTCGGACCTGTTTACCCGCGTCGAGGCGGTGCCGCGCGAATACGTACTGCCGATCCTGCAGGAGAAGAAGACCTGGCGCGACGCCGCCGGCTACCGTGCCTTCTATGACCAATTGGCACTGGGCCCCAACGTCAGCTCCTTCCTCGGCCACTCCGAGCTGCGCGTGGCGGTGATGGGCCTGGAGCGCGCCACCCGCAAGGTGGAGCCGACCGAGCAGGAACTGCAGCGCATGGAGCAGCTGCTGGAAGAGGCGCTGGACGCCGGCTGCATCGGCCTTTCGGTGATGACCACGCGGCTGGACAAGATGGACGGCGACCGCGCCTGGTCCAGCCCGCTGCCCTCGACCTTCGCCAGCTGGAAGGAATTCTCCCGCCTGTTCGCCATCCTCCGCCGGCGTGGCGCGGTGATGCAGGGCGCGCCCAACGCGGTGACCAAGGTCAACGTGTTCGCCTTCCTCTGGCAAGCCCATGGCTGGCTGCGCACACCGCTGAAGTGCTCGATGCTCACCGCGCTGGACCTCAAGTCGCAGCCGCTGCTGCACCGTTTCACCCGCTTCTCCGGCTGGCTGGCCAACCGCGTGCTGCGCGGCCACTTCCGCTGGCAGACCCTGCCGGCGCCGTTCACCCTGCGCCTGGAAGGCCTCAACGTGAACGCCTTCGAGGAGTTCGGCGCCGGCGAAATCCTGCGCAACATCAAGGACCCGGACGAGCTGTACGCCAAGGTCAAGGAGCCGGAGTTCCGCGCCCTGTTCAAGAAGCAGGTCAAGGCCGTGCTGACCAAGGGCCTGTGGCACCGCGACTTCTCCGACTGCTGGGTGACCGAGTGCCCGGACGCCAGCCTGGTCGGCAAGAACTTCAAGCAGCTCGGCCAGGCCCGTGGCCTGGACGCGGTGGACGCCTACTTCGAGCTGGCCTGCCAGTACCGCGAGGCCCTGAAGTGGACCACCTGCTACGGCAACCAGCGCCTACCGGTGATGCACAAGCTGCTGGCCAGCCCATGGACCCAGCCGGGCTTCGCCGACTCCGGCGCGCACCTGCGCTCCATCGCCCAGTACAACTTCCCGCTGCGCTTCCTCAAGTACGTGCGCGACGCCGAACTGGCCGGCGCGCCCTTCATGGAGCTGGGCCAGGCAATCCACCGGCTTTCCGGCGAACTGGCCGACTTCATCGGGGTGGACGCCGGCCGCATCCGCGTCGGCGACCGCGCCGACCTGGTGATCATCGACCCCGCCGGGCTGACCGATGCACTGGACGAGATGCACGAGGCGCCCATGGAAGTGCTCGGCCTGGAGCGGGTGGTCAAGCGCAACGACGCGGCGGTGGACGCCACCCTGATCAACGGCCGCATCGCCTACCGGCGCGGCCTGGAATACCCGGACGATCTCGGCAAGGCGCAGGGCTACGGCCGCTTCCTGCCCGGCCGCGACGTGTTGCCGCGCCAGGCGCCGAACGGCGCCTTCCAGCCGGCCACGGCGTAGCCCAGTCCGAGGATGGCCCACTGTGGGCCTCTGTGGGAGCGGACTTGTCCGCGAATTCTTACCGGCACATTCGCGGCCAAGGCCGCTCCCACACAAGATTGCTCCCACACAGCGCATTCGCACCCACCTCCATGACCCGGATGCAATCCGCCACGAGGGCTTATCGGTTACCATGCTGGCCTGCCCGATCAGCCGATAGAGAAGCCCGATGCACCCCTGGAGTCCCGAGAGCTGGAGGGCCAAGCCCATCCAGCAGCAGCCCGAATACCCCGATGCCGCCCACCTCGCCCGCGTGGAGCAGACCCTGGCCGGCTACCCGCCGCTGGTGTTCGCCGGCGAGGCCCGCGAGCTGCGCCGCCAGTTCGCCGAGGTGACCCAGGGCCGCGCCTTCCTGCTGCAGGGTGGCGACTGCGCTGAGAGCTTCGCCGAATTCTCCGCCGCCAAGATCCGCGACACCTTCAAGGTGCTGCTGCAGATGGCCATCGTCATGACCTTCGCCGCCGGCTGCCCGGTGGTGAAGGTGGGGCGCATGGCCGGCCAGTTCGCCAAGCCGCGCTCGGCCAACGACGAGACCATCGACGGCGTCACCCTGCCGGCCTACCGCGGCGATATCGTCAATGGCATCGGCTTCGACGCCGCCAGCCGCGTGCCCGACCCGGAGCGCCTGCTGCAGGCCTACCACCAGGCCACCGCCAGCCTCAACCTGCTGCGCGCCTTCGCCCAGGGCGGTTTCGCCGACGTGCACCAGGTGCACCAGTGGAACCTCGACTTCATCGCCCACTCGGCGCTGGGCGAGAAATACAGCGCCCTGGCCGACCGCATCGACGAGACCCTGGCCTTCATGCGCGCGGTCGGCATGGACAGCGCGCCGCAGCTGCGCGAAGCCAGCTTCTTCACCGCCCATGAAGCGCTGCTGCTCGGCTACGAGCAGGCCTTCGTGCGCCAGGACAGCCTCACCGGCCGCTGGTACGACTGCTCCGCGCACATGCTCTGGATCGGCGACCGCACCCGCCAGCTGGACGGTGCCCACGTCGAGTTCCTGCGCGGCGTGGAGAACCCCATCGGGGTCAAGGTCGGCCCGAGCATGGACCCGGACGAGCTGATCCGCCTGATCGACATCCTCAACCCGGACAACGACCCCGGCCGTCTCAACCTGATCGTGCGCATGGGCGCGGACAAGGTCGAGCAGCACTTCCCGCGCCTGCTGCGCAAGGTCAGGGACGAAGGCCGCCAGGTGCTGTGGAGTTCCGACCCCATGCACGGCAACACCATCAAGGCGTCCAGCGGCTACAAGACCCGCGACTTCGCGCAGATCCTCTCCGAGGTGAAGCAGTTCTTCCAGGTGCACCGCGCCGAAGGCACCGTGGCCGGTGGCATCCACATCGAGATGACCGGGCAGAACGTCACCGAGTGCATCGGCGGCTCGCGGCCGATCACCGAGGACGGCCTCTCCGACCGCTACCACACCCACTGCGACCCGCGGATGAATGCCGACCAGTCCCTGGAACTGGCCTTCATGATCGCCGAGACGCTGAAACAGGCCAGGAGCTGACGCCCTGGCCACCGCTTCAAGGTGAGATTGGCGTCACGAATTGACCGAGGAGTGCGAATCGCTTCACGCCTCGCCGGGGTCAGATCGCCGACAATGCGCAGCCGGCCGGAAGCCGACGCCTCTCGGCCACCCCATACGCCACATTTAAGGATGATGCCATGAAGCTGCAGTACACCCTTTCCGCCCTCGCACTTGCCACTCTGGTTTCGGGCTGCCAGAACATGAGCGCGGACAGCATGCTGAACACCGGCCTGCAGGCCTTCCAGGCCGTGACCCTCAGCGATGCCGACGTGAAGAAGATGTCGGACGAGGCCTGCGCCCAGATGGACTCGGAAGCCAAGATCGCTCCGGCCAGCAGCAAGTACAGCCAGCGCCTGAAGAAGATCGCCAACAACCTGGGCAGCGACGCAGGCGGCACCCCGGTCAACTACAAGGTCTACCTCACCAACGACGTCAACGCCTGGGCCATGGCCAACGGCTGCGTGCGCGTCTACAGCGGCCTGATGGACCTGATGAACGACAACGAAGTGGAAGGCGTACTGGGCCACGAGATGGGCCACGTCGCCCTGGGCCACAGCAAGAAAGCCATGCAGACCGCCTACGCCACCTCTATCGCCCGTGACGCGGCCGCCTCCTCCGGCAACGGCGCCGTCGCCGCGCTGTCCAGCTCGCAGCTGGGCGCACTGGGTGAAGCCCTGGTCAACGCCCAGTTCTCCCAGTCCCAGGAAAGCGACGCCGACGACTTCTCCTTCGACCTGCTGAAGAAGCGCGGCATCCGCCTGGAAGGCCTGGCCAGCGCCTTCGACAAGCTGGCCAAGCTGGGCGGCGGCGACAGCAGCATGTTCGACTCCCACCCGGGCTCGGCCGACCGCGCGGCGCACATCCGCCAGCGCATCGCCGCCGGCAAGTAAGCGCTCCACGCCCGTCCGCGCCGCGTGCGCGGGCGGGTGCTACTCCTGCAGCAACGGCCGCAGCAGCCCCGCCACCGGCGAGCGGCAGTTCAGCGCCACCCTCTCCAGCCCCAGCCAGTTCGCCAGCGCCCGCAGTTCCGCGGCCAGGGCAAGCAGCGCTTCCTCGTTCAACACAGCTTCCTCCAGATGCACGGCATGCACCGCCAGGCGCCCGTGTGCGCGCTCGCTGCGCAGGTCGACCCGCGCCAGCAGGCGCTCGTGGTGCAGGAACGGCAGCACGTAGTAGCCGTACACGCGCCTGGCGGGCGGCGTGTAGATTTCCAGGCGGTAGCGGAAGCCGAACAGCCGCTCGGTGCGCTCGCGCTCCCAGATCAGCGAGTCGAACGGCGACAGCAGCGCGCTGCGCCGGACCCGGCGCGGAATGCTCGGCTCGCCGCGGCAATAGGCCAGGGGCTTCCAGCCCTCGACCGCCAGCGGTTGCAGCTCGCCGGCCTCCACCAGTTCGGCCAGGCGCCGCTTCGCGTCGGCGGCGTCCAGCCGGTAGTAGTCGCGCAGATCGCGTTCCGTGGCGACGCCCAGGGCGTCCGCCGAACGCAGCAGCAGTTGCCGCTGGGCCTCGGCCTCGTCGATCTCCGGATGCGCCAGCAACGGCGCGGGAATCACCCGCTCGGGCAGGTCGTACAGGCGCTCGAAGCCACGCCGCCCGGCCACCGCCACCTGGCCCGCGGCGAACAGCCATTCCAGCGCCTGCTTCTCGGCGCTCCAGTCCCACCAGGGCCCGGCTCGCTCGGTGCGGGTGGCGAGGCTGCCCGCGCCCAGTGCGCCCTGGCTGCGCACCGCTTCCAGCACGCGCTTGATGACGTCCCGCCGCTGGCGGCCGAATTCGGCCAGCTGGCGATAGATGCCCTGCCCGTCCGCCGCCCGACGCATGCGCCAGCGCATCAACGGATACAACTCCAGCGGCAGCAGAGAGGCTTCGTGCCCCCAGTACTCGAACAGCCGGCGCTGACGCAGCCGGCCCCAGGCCAGGTCGTCCAGCAGCGTGGCCTCGTAGTGGCCGAGCCGGGAAAAGGCCGGCAGGTAGTGGGAACGCACCAGTGCGTTGACCGAATCGATCTGCAGCACGCCGAGGCGCTCGATGCGGGCCAGCAGCTGCCGGTGACGCACGGGGCCACGCGGCACGGCGACGAAGCCCTGGGCGGCCAGGGCCAGGCGGCGGGCCTCGGCGAGGGAAAGGGATCGGGTCATGCCGGCAAGCCTAGCTCACCCTAAAGCGGCGACGCAGCCAGCTCTCCCCGCTGACCAGGCAGATGCCCAGCAGCACCAGCAGCGCGCCGATCACGAAGTTCAGGCTCAGCGGCTCGTCCAGCACCAGCACGCCGAAGCTGACGCCGAACATGGGCGTCATGAAGGAGAACACCGCCATGTTCGACGCCAGGTAATGGCGCAGCAGCCAGAACCAGGCCAGGTAGCTGAGGAACGACACCACCACGCCCTGCATCAGCACGCTGCCGATGGCGATCGGCGTCCAGCGCACCGGGCCGAGCGCGCCGGTGGCCACGACGAAGCCCAGCAGCAGGACGAAGGACACCGCCAGCTGATAGAACAGGGTAAGCGCCGGCGGCGCTTCCGACAGCCGCGAGCCGCGCACCACCACGGTGGTGGCGCCCCAGGCCATGCCGGCGAGCAGGCCGAGCAGATCCCCCAGCAGCATGCGGGCATCCATCGCGGCCCAGTCCGCGCCGGCGCCGAAGGCGATGGCCACGCCACCGAAGCACAGGCCGATGCCCAGCCACTGCAATAGCCGCAGCCGCTCGCCGGGCAGCAGCAGATGCAGCCCCAGGGCGGAGAAGATCGGCGCGGTATAGAGGAACACCGCCATGTGCGAGGCCGAGGTGTACTGCAGGCCGCGGGCGATGAAGAAGAACTCGAGGGCGAACAAGGCGCCGGCCAGCACCCCGCCGCGCCAGGTACTGCCCAGCCAGCCGCGCCAGCTGCGCTGCCAGAGCAGCACCAGGCCCACCAGCAGCGCGGCGATGGCCGAGCGCAGCGTCACCTGCAGCAGCGGCGAGATATCGGGAGCGGCCAGCTTGATGGCCACCTGCTGGCTGCCCCAGATGGCGCACAGCAACAGCATCAGTTGGAACAGGAAGACATCGGCACCCTTGCGCGACGCACTCATGCGCAGACTCCAGCAACCACCCGCATTCTCCTCGTATCAGTGTTGCGACGGATCGTCCCAGAACGGACGCTCGCTTTCCTGCAGCGCATCGGCTCGGCTCAGGCCGATGTCCTTGAGCGCCGCGTCGTCCAGCATCGCCAGCCGGCGGCGCTGCATCGCCAGTTGACGCCAGCGCCGCAGGCGGAGCCACAACCGGCCGAGACCGAGGCCCGGCAGAGCGGGCTCGAAGGATACCGAGCGAACCAGTGCATAACCTTTCTGACCTTTCATCATGACGTCCTCCCTGTGGGGTTGGCGCCAGTTTCCCTTCGCGATTAAGATCAATCCAACGAATGTTTCTTATGCCTCACATCTTGAGGATTGATGAATGAGCTACCCCAGCATCGACACCGAACTGCTGCGCAGCTTCGTCGCCATCGCCGACAACGGCGGCTTCACCCGCGCGGCGGAAGTGGTCAATCGCACCCAGTCCGCGGTCAGCATGCAGATGAAACGTCTGGAGGACGACGTAGTTCAGCGCACCCTGTTCGAACGCGACGGTCGGCAGGTGCGCCTCACCCCCGAGGGCCAGGTGCTGCTGGGCTACGCACGACGCATCCTCAAGCTGCACGGCGAGGTGCTCAACACCCTGCGCGAGCCGCACATGGTCGGCGCCGTGCGCATCGGCACGCCGGACGACTACGTGATGCGCTTCCTGCCGGACATCCTCTCGCGCTTCGCCCAGGCCTACCCGCTGGTCCAGGTGGAGGTGCACTGCGAACCCTCGACCCAGCTGCTGCAGCGGCAGGACCTGGACCTGACCATCGTCACCCGCGAGCCGGGCAAGGAGATCGGCCAGATGCTGCGCCAGGAGCGCTTCGTCTGGGCCGAGGCCCAGGGCTACAGCCCCCACGAGCAGAACCCGATCCCGCTGGCGATGTTCAACGCCGACTGCTTCTGCCGCGCCTGGGCCTGCAACGCGCTCGACGCGATAGAGCGGCCCTACCGCATCGCCTACACCAGCCCGAGCCTGGCCGCCCTGTTCGCCGTGGTCGGCGCCGGCCTCGCCGTCACCGCCCAGCTGCAGAGCCTGATCACCCCGGACATGCGCATCCTCGGAGAAGCCGAGGGCATGCCCACCCTGCCGATGACCAGCATCGTCCTGCTGCGCCATCCCCAGCGCCAGTCGCAGGTCACCGACACCCTGGCCGAGCACATCGTCGAGGGTTTCAGGCTCTGAGCATCGCGCTCGGTGCGATCGGTGCGCGCGGCGCACCCTACTAGCGCACTCCCAACAACACCGCGCAGAGCAGCAGGAAGCCGCAGAACAGGCCGCGCAGCACCCGCTCCGGCAGCGCATGGGCCAGTCGCACGCCCCAGGAGATGCTGAGCAGGCCACCCACCGCCAGGGGAATGCCCATGGCCCAGTCCACATGGTCGTGCAGGGCGTAGGTCAACAGCGTCACGCCGGTGCTGGGCAGGGCCAGCGCCAATGACAATCCCTGGGCCACCAGTTGGCCGACACCGAACAGATTGGTCAGCACCGGCACCGCCAGCACCGCGCCGCCGACCCCGAACATGCCGCCCAGGGCGCCCGCGGCGCTGCCCAGCACGCCGAGCCAGGGCCAGGGATGGCGCAACTGCGCCGAGGGCGCCGGGGTCCGCATGAACAGCCGCGCTAGGTTGTACAGCGCCAGCGCCACGAGGAAGCCGACGAAGGCCAGGCGCATGCGCTCGGCCTGCAGCTCCACCGCGTACAGCGATGCCAGCCAGGCGAAGACGACGGCGGAAAGGCTGAGCAGCAGCGCGTGGCGCGGCTGGATGCGGTTGCGCTGGTTGTAGCGCCACAGCGCCAGCACCACGTTCGGCACCACCATCACCAGGGCCGTGCCCTGGGCCAGCTGCTGGTCCAGGCCGAACAGCACGCCCAGCGCGGGAATCGCCACCAGCCCGCCGCCGATGCCGAACAGCCCGCCGAGGGTTCCCATGGCCAGGCCCAGCAGCAGGTTGAGGATCAGGTCGAGGGGATTCATGGGGGCCTCCGGTTGCAGGCCGGCATCCTAGCCAGCCACGGCTGGCGGGGAAACGCACAGCAACGCACAATGGCTTTGCGCAATTCGCAAAGCCATGACCATGAACCCCGACGCCCTCACCGAACAGTTCGACCTCTATCTGGATGTGCTGGAGGCCGGCAGCTTCTCCGCCGCCGCGCGCCGCCAGCAGCTGAGCCCGTCCTCGGTGGCGCGCCGCATCGACGCGCTGGAACGGGCGATGGGTTGCCCGCTGCTGGTGCGTAGCACCCACGCCGTGCGCGCCACGCCGGCCGGCCTGGCCTTCGCCGAGCGGGCCCGGCGCATCCTCGCCGAGCTGCGCCACGCCCGCGCCGAGGCGGTGTCCCTGAGCAGCGCGCCCGAGGGGCTGATCCGCATCGATGCCCCCGCTCCTTTCGGCCGTCGCCACCTGGCCCCGGCCATCGCCGAATTCCTCACCGCCTACCCGGGGCTGGACGTGCAGCTGCGCCTGATCGACAGCTTCGTCGACATGCAGGGCGAACACCTCGGCGAGGTGGACCTGGTGCTGCGCATCGGCCCGCTGGCCGACACCCGCCTGGTGGCGACGCCGCTGGCGCCGATGGTGCGGATACTCTGCGCCAGCCCGGACTACATACGACGTCGCGGCCTGCTGCGCGACCCGCGCGAGCTGCCAGAGCACGACGGCCTGGACTGGGACGCCCTGTCGCCGCCGCACGCCTGGCGCTTTGAGGTGGACGGCCGCCTGCAGGTGCTGCGCCCCGGCCGCCTGCGGCTGACCGCCAACAACGCCGAGACCTTGCTGTTCAGTGCCGTGGCCGGCCTCGGCATCGCCCACCTGCCGACCTGGCTGATCAGCGACTACCTGCTGCGTGGCGAGCTGGTGCCGCTGCTGTGCGAGGGCGGCCTGCCACCGGCCGAGCCCAGCGGCATCTACGCGCTGCGCCTGGCCAGCGACGCCAGCTCGCGCAGCCGCCTGCTGCTGGAATTCCTCAGGCGCCGCTTCGGCCCGGTCCCGCCCTGGGACCTGGCGCTGCAACGCGGGTTGAAGCAGGACTAGGCCCGCACCGACTCCCAGGCGACCCTCGCCAGCAGCTCCCGGCAGTCGGCCAGTTCGGTCTGGGTGCGGCCGGCCAGCCAGTTGCGGGCGAAGTCGTGGGTCGGGCCGATGATCACCGAGGCGAAGCAGTCCGCCGGCATGTGCTTGAACAGCCCCTGCTCGCGGTAGCCGGCCAGGGCGTCGAGGATGCGCTGGAAGTGCACCCGGTTCGCCTCGCGCAACGCCTCGCCCATCTCCCCGGCCTCGACCCGGCCGCGGCTGTGCAGCACGAAGCGCGCCCAGTCGGGGTTGGCCACTACCCAGTCGATGTAGCTGGTCACCAGCAGCCGCACGCAGGCCTCGGCGCTATCGGCCACGGCGAAGCCCTCGTCGAGCAACGCGGCGTACTCGGCCGTGCCGGCCAGGTAGAGGGCGCCGATGATCCGCTCCTTGTTGCCGAAGTGGTGGTAGAGGCTGCCGATGCTGGCGCCGGAGCGGTCGCGGATCATCTCGATGGTGGTGGCGTCCACCCCGGATTCGGTGAAGCAGGCCAGGGCGGCCTGGAGGATTTCGTCCTTGCGGGAACGGCGGGCCATGGGGCCTCCGATGAAATTAGAATAATTTTCTAGAATTACTTTCTAGTATCCGTATACTGCCTGGGCGCGCGCTTCTCTTCAATCAACAGGAGCACCCCATGAGTCAGATGATGCAGATGTACCAGCAGGTCGGCCCGGAGCAGTTCAGCTCGATGATCGGCCAGGTCGCCCCCTACTTCGCCAGCATCGCCCCGCGCTTCGTCGAGCTGCGTCCGGGCTATGCCGAGGTGACCTTCCCCAAGCGCCGCGAGGTGCTCAACCACATCGGCACCGTGCACGCCATCGCCCTGTGCAACGCCGCTGAGCTGGTGGCCGGCACCATGACCGACGCCTCCATCCCCGCCGGCCACCGCTGGATTCCACGCGGCATGACGGTCGAGTACCTGGCCAAGGCCAAGGGCGACGTACGCGCCGTGGCCGACGGCAGTGCCATCGACTGGAGCCAGGTCGGCGACGTGAAGGTGCCAGTGGTGGCCTACGTCGAGGGCGAGCCGGTGTTTCGCGCCGAGATCACCATGTACGTCAGCCAGGGCTGATTACGTAGGGCGGGTGAAACCCGCGCTGTCGTTTCGCGGGTTTCACCCGCCCTACGAACGAAAAGGCCCGGATCGACCGGGCCCTTTCTTCCATCACAAGCCTCAGTCCAGCCGGACCAGCACCCGGCCGACCAGCTTGCCGGCGAGGATCTGCTCGATGGCCTTCGGCAGTTGCTCCAGGCTCACCTCCTCGGCCAGGCTCTCGAGGTTGCCCAGCTTCCATTGCAGGGACAGCTTGTCCCACATGGAGGCCTTGACCACCAGCGGCAGCTCCACCGAATCCACCCCCAGCAGGTTGACCCCGCGCAGGATGAAGGGCGCCACGTTGCCCTTGAAGCCCATGCCGGCGGTCAGGCCGCAGCAGGCGGCGCTGGCGCCGTAGCGCAGCGACTTGACCACGTTGAACAGGATCTCCCCGCCCACGGTGTCCACCGCGCCGGCCCAGCGCTCCTTGAGCATGACCTTCTCGGCGCCGTCCTGCAGCTCCTCGCGCGGCACGATCTGCTGGGCCCCGAGCTGGCGCAGGAACTCGCCTTGCCCGGCCTTGCCGGTGGACGCCGCGACGTTGTAGCCGAGGCGCGCCAGCAGGGCCACGGCGATGCTGCCGACGCCGCCGGTGGCGCCGGTGACCAGCACCGGGCCGGCGGCCGGCGTGAGGCCGGCTTGCTCCAGCTTGTCCACGCACAGCGCGGCGGTCAGGCCGGCGGTGCCGAGCAGCATGGCCTCGCGCAGGGACAGGCCCGCCGGGCGCTTGATCACCCAGGCGGCCGGCACGCGGATGTACTGGCCGAAGCCGCCGGCGGTGTTCATGCCCAGGTCGTAGCCGGTGACGATCACCTCGTCGCCCGCGGCGAACTCGCTCACCGAGGACTCGGCCACTACGCCGGCGGCGTCGATGCCCGGGGTGTGCGGGTAGGCCTTGGTCACGCCGCGGTTACCGCTGGCGGACAGGGCGTCCTTGTAGTTGAGCGAGGAATACTGCACGCGGATCAGCACTTCGCCGGCCGGCAGGTCGGCCACCGCGCGCTCCACCACCCTGGGCACGAAGGCGCCGTTCTCCTCGCTGACCAGCAATGCCTTGAACTGGCTCATGCCATGCTCCTTACCAGAATCGTTGTTGATTGAGACGGCTCCACCCGTTCAGCAGCACGCGGTCGAGCGCGACGCTGGCAGCCAGCCCGAAACGCTCCGGCAGGCTCTTCTTCTCGGCGAAGTGCAGATGAAACAGTTCGGCCTCGCGGGCGCGCTCGGCCAGGTATTCGTCGCTGGTCCGGAGTTCGTCGACCAGGTGCTTGTTCAGCGCGGAGATGCCCAGCCAGACCTCGCCGGTGGCGATCTCGTCGATGCTCAGCTGCGGGCGGTAGCGTGCGACGAAGTTCTTGAACAGTTCGTGGGTGGTCTCCAGGTCCTCCTGGAACTTCTCCCGGCCCTTCTCGGTGTTCTCGCCGAACACCGTGAGGGTGCGCTTGAACTCGCCGGCGGTGAGCACCTCGACGTCGATGTCGTGCTTCTTCAGCAGGCGATGGACGTTGGGCAGCTGCGCCACCACGCCGATGGAGCCGAGGATGGCGAAGGGCGCGGAGAGCACCTTGTCGCCGATGCAGGCCATCATGTAGCCGCCGCTGGCGGCGACCTTATCCACGCACACGGTCAGCGGCACGCCGGCCTGGCGGATGCGTGCCAGCTGCGAGGCGGCCAGGCCGTAGCCGTGGACCATGCCGCCACCGCTCTCCAGGCGCAGCACCACCTCGTCCTGGGCGGTGGCCATGGTCAGCAGCGCGGTGATCTCGTGGCGCAGGTTGTCGGTGGCCGAGGCCTTGATGTCGCCGTCGAAGTCGAGCACGAACACCCGCGGCTTGTGCTTGCCTTCCTTCTTCTCCAGCTTGGCCTGCTTCGCCTCGGCCTTGCGCTGGACCTTGAGCTGCGCCTTGTCCAGCAGTTCGTGCTCGAGGCGTTCGCGCAGCGCCTTGTAGAAATCGTTGAGCTTGTTGACCTGCAAGTGGCCGGAGCCCTTGCCACGGCCCTTGCCGCGCAGCGCGGCGATGGTCAGCAGGACCACGATGATCGCGACCACCACCGTCAGGGTGCGAAGCAGGAACTCCGCATAATCCAACAGAAACTCCACAGGTTCCCCCTCGTCTATCCTGTCGCAGGCCCCCGGCAGGGCGGCTTGCCAGCCCCAAGCATACCGGCGCCGGGACGCGCCGGCCAACCGCCGCGAACGGGCGCCGGCGAATTCAAACAAGCGTATGTTTTTTCGTTGACAGCGGCTCGACTCTGCCCCTAACCTCGCGAAACCTCAACCCGTCAGGATCGGTAGCCGACGTGGGCAGCATCTATCTGATACGACATGGCCAGGCCTCCTTCGGTGCGGACGATTACGACGTGCTGTCGCCCCTCGGCGTGCGCCAGGCCGAAGTGCTCGGCGACCACCTCGCCCAACTGGGCGTCAGCCTCGACCGTTGCCTCAGCGGCAGCCTGCGCCGCCAGCAGCATACCGCCACCGCCGCCCTGCAGCGTTGCGTGGCCGCCGGCCTGAACGCGCCGGAGCTGGAAATCGATCCGGCCTTCAACGAATTCGACGCCGAGGCGGTGATCCGCAACCTGCTGCCCGCCATGCTCCCCGACGAGCCGGACGCGCTGGACATCCTGCGCAACCCGAAGGACAACCGCGCCGCCTTCCAGCACCTGTTCGCCCGCATCATCCGGCGCTGGGTCAGCGGCGAGCACGACGCACCGGGCCACAACACCTGGCGGACCTTCGTCGAGACCGTGGAGGATGGTCTGCAACGCCTGCTGGCGCAAGCGGAGCGCGGCCATTCGGTGGCGGTATTCACGTCCGGCGGCACCATCACCGCCCTGCTCCACCTGCTGACCGGCGTGCCGGCCGACAAGGCCTTCGAACTCAACTGGCAGATCGTCAACACCTCGCTCTCGCGCCTGCAGTTCCGCGGCAGCGACGTGACCCTGGCTTCCTTCAACAGCCGTGTGCATTTGGAACTGTTGAGGACCCCGGAACTCATCACCTATCGCTGAGTCCGGCCCACAGCGGCCCCGCAAGGTCGCGAGCAACCCTAGATAAAAAGGATAGAAACCATGAGCTCCGTTGCCGACATCATCAACACCATGAAATCCAAATTCAACGCCAGCGCTGCGTCCGGCCTGGACCTGGTCTTCCAGTTCAACATCGAAGACGGTGAGAACTACGCGCTGATCGTCAAAGACGGCACCTGCGACGTACAGGCTGGCGACAACCCCAACGCCAACGTCACCCTGATCATGGACAGCGCCACCCTGGCCGGCATCGCCAGCGGCGAAACCGACGGCATGCAGGCCTTCATGGGCGGCAAGCTGCGCGCCGAAGGCGACATGATGCTGGCCATGAAACTGGCCGAGCTGTTCCCGGTATAAGCCTCGGGGCACACCGCGCAACAGCGAAAAACCGGAGCCTTCGGACTCCGGTTTTTTTTCGCCCGCGCCCAGGCGAAACGCGGCAATCAGGGCTCTTGATCGATGACCAACAGCCACATCTATAACGCTGTGCTTTGCTTAAGGGCACCATTAAATTAGCCAATGATTAGTGGCCCCCATCATCAGCAGAAGGGATAAGCATGACGCTGACAGACCAGTCCACCGGCATCCGCGAAGGCGAAGAGCTAGACGCCGCGCAGATCGACCCCTACCTGAAGGCGCACATCCCCGGTCTCACCGGAACCCCGCGCATCAGCCAGTTCCCCGGCGGCGCCTCCAACCTGACCTACCTGCTGGAATACCCGGGGCAGGAATTCGTCCTGCGTCGCCCGCCCTTCGGCCACAAGGCCAAGTCGGCCCACGACATGGGCCGCGAATACCGCATCCTGAACCAGCTCAACGCCGGCTTCCCCTACTGCCCGAAGGCCTACGTGCACTGCACCGACGAATCGGTGATCAGCAGCGAGTTCTACGTGATGCAGCGGGTCAAGGGCATCATCCTGCGCAGCGACATGCCGGCCGAGCTGAACTTCAGCGCCGAGCAGACCCGCGAGCTGTGCAAGAGCTTCATCGACAAGCTGGTCGAGCTGCACAACGTCGACTACCAGGCCTGCGGCCTCGCCGACCTGGGCAAGCCGGAAGGCTACGTCAAGCGCCAGATCGAAGGCTGGAGCGACCGCTACGAGAAGGCCCTGACTCCCGACGCGCCGGCCTGGGAAGCGGTCAAGACCTGGCTGCGCGACAAGATGCCGGCCGACCACCACAAGCCGGGCATCGTGCACAACGACTACCGCTTCGACAACGTCATCCTCGACCCGGCCAACCCGATGCAGATCATCGGCGTGCTGGACTGGGAGCTGACCACCATCGGCGACCCGCTGATGGACCTGGGCAACACCCTCGCCTACTGGATCGACGCCAACGATCCGCCCCCCGTGCAACTGATGCGCCGCCAGCCGAGCAACGCGCCGGGCATGCTGACCCGCCAGGAGTTCGTCGACTACTACGCCGAGCGCGCCGGCATCCGCATCGACAACTTCGACTTCTACTACGTGTACGGCCTGTTCCGCCTGGCCGGCATCGTGCAGCAGATCTACTACCGCTTCTTCCATGGCCAGACCAAGGACAAGCGCTTCGCCCAGTTCATCCACATGAACAAGCTGCTGGAACAGATGGCCCTCCAGGTCATCGGCAAATCCACCCTCTAACCCCGGCTCAGACAAGGTAACCACAATGTCCAAGACCCACCTGTTCGACCTCGACGGCAAGATCGCTTTCGTTTCCGGCGCCAGCCGCGGCATCGGCGAGGCCATCGCCAAGCTGCTGGCCCAGCAGGGCGCCCACGTGATCGTCTCGAGCCGCAAGATCGAAGGCTGCCAGGCCGTGGCCGACGCGATCATCGCCGAGGGTGGCAAGGCCACCGCCATCGCCTGCCACATCGGCGAGATGGAGCAGATCCAGAACGTCTTCGCGTTCATCCGCGAGCAGTTCGGCCGCCTCGACATCCTGGTCAACAACGCCGCCACCAACCCGCAGTTCTGCAACGTGCTGGACACCGACCTGGGCGCCTTCCAGAAGACCGTGGACGTCAACATCCGCGGCTACTACTTCATGTCCATCGAAGGCGGCAAGCTGATGAAGCAGAACGGCGGCGGCAGCATCATCAACGTCGCCTCCATCAACGGCGTCTCCCCGGGCGAGTTCCAGGGCATCTACTCGGTGACCAAGGCCGCCGTGATCAGCATGACCAAGGTGTTCGCCAAGGAATGCGCCCAGTTCGGCATCCGCTGCAACGCCCTGCTGCCGGGCCTGACCGACACCAAGTTCGCCTCCGCCCTGGTGAAGAACGACTCCATCCTCAACGTCGCCCTGCAGCGCATCCCGCTCAAGCGCGTGGCCGAACCGAGCGAGATGGCCGGCACCGTGCTGTACCTGGCCAGCGATGCCTCCAGCTACACCACCGGCGTGGCGCTGAACGTGGATGGCGGCTTCCTCTCCTGAGGACGCCCGCACAGCCATGAAAAAAGGGACCTTCGGGTCCCTTTTTCATTGGTACGGGTTGTTGCCCGCAGGGTGCGCCGCGCGCACCGAAACATCCGGGGAAACTCACGCGGTGTTCCCGGATCGCATCCGGGCTACTCCCACTCCTTCAAGGCCTGCTCGGCCGCCTGGTTCATCGGCTTGGCCAGCAGGCCGGTCGGGCTGAGGCTGACGCTGTAGGCGGCGCCGTCGGCGATGGGCAGGTAGGTGACCCGGCCGGCCTGGGCGTCGAACAGGAACAGGTCGCGCTGCCCCAGGCGCAGCCAGCGCCACAGGTCGATGCCGTAGGGGCTCTGCGCCAGCTGGACCTGGGCATGGCGGGCGGTCTGCTGCTGCTCGATGGCGAGGAAGCGGCCGGACAGCCGCTCCAGGCGGTAGCCCGGCTCCAGGCCGATCAGCGCGGCCAGGCCCTTCCAGCCCAGCAGGCGGGCGTCGAGCTGCCAGAGGTCGCCTTCCAGCGTCACCTGGCGCTCCTCGGCGCCCTCGATCACGCTGACCCGGTAGCGCTGCGGACCGTCGGCCGCGAAGCTCAGGGTCACCAGCGGCCGGTCCTGCACCTGCGGATCGTAGCTGCGCAGGTCGTAGGCCACCACGCCGATCAGCAGCGCCAGGGCGAGGAACGCGAGGCCGACGGTGCCGCGCAGCCAGGCCAGGAACCAGTGGGGGGTGAACAGGATGCGGGCGGCGATGAACAGCGCCAGCAAGGCCAGCAGGCCGGTGAACCAGGCCAGGCCGTCGTACTGCATGGATGCGATTCCTTCTGCGGTTTTTTGCCGGCATTATGCGGAGTGGCCGCCCGGCTAACCAGCAACGGCCCGCCACAATTGAATCCACTTCGAGTTTTTTATGCCGTTTCCCTTCGAACTGGGCGTCGACCCGGCCACGCTGCTGGTGCTCGCCCTGGTCGCCTTCACCGCGGGTTTCATCGACGCCATCGCCGGCGGCGGCGGTCTGCTGACCATCCCGGCACTGCTCACCGCGGGCCTGCCACCTCATCTGGTGCTGGGCACCAACAAGCTGTGCGCCACCTTCGGCTCCGCCACCGCCAGCTACACCTTCTACCGGCGCAAGCTGTTCGCCCCGCGGCAATGGCGCAACGCGCTGATCGCCACGGCCGTGGGCGCGGCCATCGGCGCCATCATCGCCCACTGGCTGCCCGCCGCCTGGCTCAACCAGATGCTGCCGGCGGTGGTGTTCGGCTGCGGCCTGTACCTGCTGTTCGGCAAGACGCCGGAGACCCACGGCCAGGAAGATGCGCCCGTGGCCCAGGGCCGCCAGTGGCCCCAGGGGCTCGGCCTGGGCTTCTACGACGGCGTGGCCGGCCCCGGCACCGGCGCGTTCTGGACGGTGAGTACCCTGCTGCTCTACCCCATGGACCTGGTGCGCGCCAGCGGCGTGGCGCGCAGCATGAACTTCGTCAGCAACGGCGTGGCCCTGGCGGTGTTCGTGATCGCCGGCCAGGTGGCCTGGCTGCTCGGCATCGCCATGGGCCTGGCGCTGATGGCCGGTGCCTTCCTCGGCGCTCGCACGGCGATCAGCGGCGGCTCGCGCTTCATCCGTCCGGTCTTCATTCTGGTGGTCCTGGCGCTGACCGCGCGCCTGGCCTGGCAGCACTGGTTCTGACTCACGAGGCATCCCCATGAAACTTGGCAAGACCACTCCGATCCTGCGCGTTTTCGACGAGACCAAGACACGGGAGTTCTACGTCGACTTCCTCGGCTTCCGGGTCGACTGGGAGCACCGCTTCGCCCCCGACCTGCCGCTGTACCTGCAGGTCTCCCGCGATGGCTGCGTGCTGCACCTGTCCGAGCACCATGGCGACGCCTGCCCGGGCGCCGCGCTGCGCATCGAGACCGACGCGCTGGACGCCTTCCACCGGGAACTGGAACAGAAGCACTACGGCTACGCGCGCCCCGGCATCGAGGCGATGCCCTGGGGCAGCCGCGACATGAATGTGCGCGACCCCTTCGGCAACCGCCTGACCTTCACCGACGCGGTGGGCTGAGGACCTGTTCACGATCTTCTGGATTAGAGCCAGATGGTGGCAAAAACGACCGAGGAAGCGGAGTTTACGAGTGGTAAATGAGCATTCCGAGGGCGTTTTTAACGCCGTATGGCCGCTAGCCAGGAGATCGTGAACAGGTTCTGAGGCTCAGCGGTGCAGCTGCGGCTCAGGCTGCCCCAGGCGGCGGGCCACATAGAGGTCGATCAGGTAGCGGGCGATGGAGCGCGGCATCGGCAGCGGCGGCAGCCGGTCGAGGGGGAACCAGGCGGCGTCCTCGATCTCGTCGGCCTGGGGCACGATCTCGCCGCCGGCGTATTCGGCATGGAAGCCGAGCATCAGCGAATGGGGGAACGGCCAGCTCTGGCTGCCCAGGTACTGCGGGTCGCGCACCTGTATGCCGACCTCCTCCAGCACCTCGCGGGCCACGCACTCCTCCGCCGACTCGCCGGGTTCGACGAAGCCGGCCAGGGTGCTGTACATGCCGGAGACGAAGCGCGGCGAGCGGGCCAGCAGGATTTCGTCGCCGCGGGTGACCAGCACGATCATGCTCGGCGAGATGCGCGCGTAGCTGTCCAGGCCGCACTCGGGGCAGCGCATGCAGCGCTCGCCCGGCACCTGGCGGTTGCGGCTGCCGCAGCGGCCGCAGAAGCGGTGGTTGAGGTCCCAGTTGCCGACCTGCTCGGCGAACGAGAGCATGCGGAAGGTCGGGTAGTCGGCCTGCAGCATGAACTGGCGCAGCCCCTGCCAGAAGCAGCCGGGCATCTCCGCCGGGCGATCCAGGGCCAGCAGCCAGACCGGCTCGCCGTCGAAGTGGCCGAGGCCGTGCTCGGCGATCAGCGGCAGGTCCTGGCGCTTGAGCCATTCGCGGGGGAACAGCACGCCGTTGGCGTCGGCGAGAAACCCCTGCGGGCTGCGCACCAGCGCCCAGCCGCCGGGCTGGCCGTTGTCCAGCGGGGGCTGGGTCTGCCAGCCGGCAGCCATCAGGCGGCTACCGGCATGCCAAGAGCCCGGACGCTCTCCTCGGCGAGGTCGAGCACGCTCGGCGTGGTCTCGGGGCGCAGCACGGCACCACCTTCGAGGTAGTACTCCAGGCTGCTGAGGGCGTCGGCCAGGGTCTCCAGCATCTGCTCGGAGGGCATCTGCAGGGAGTCGATCATCTGCGTCTGGATGTAGTCGGCGCACAGGCCGATCAACCGTGCCGCGCGCTCCTGGTCGAGGAACCAGAGGCCACCACGCACCGCCTGCAGGCTGAAGGGCACGTTGGCCAGGTGCAGCTTGTCGCCGGCTGATTCCAGGTAGGAAGTGATCGCCCGCTTGGCCAGGGCCAGGCCGCCACGGGCCTCGTCGACCACCACGATGCGCGCCTCGGCCAGCTGGTGGGCGGCGAACGCCTCGCCCTCGTCGCCCGGCTGCGCCACGCTGGGACGCTGGTTGCGTTGCTCGCCGCGTTCCAGGCTGGCGACCATGCTCTCCACGTACAGCACGGCCTCGGCCAGCTTGTGCAGGTCACCGCTCTCGGCCCGGTTGTCTTCGCCCCAGCCGGCGACCAGCGGCAGCTGGCCCTGCAGGGCGCTGGCGGCGGAACTCAGGCCGACCATGCCGAGTGTCTTGGCCAGCTTGCCGAGCAGCGCGTGCAGGTTGCCGTAGCTGTCCGGCTGGGCGGTGCCGCGCTCGATCAGGTCGAGCAGGTCCTTGACGCTGGCCAGTTCCTCGCGGATGGCGGTGGACAGCGAACGTAGCACGCCCTGGCCGGGGCCGGACAGGCGCTGGTATTCCTCGTCCAGCAGGTGGTCGGTGAACGGCAGAGGGGTCAGCCCGAACACCTCGCGCACCGCGCTGGCATGTGGCCCACGGCTGTCCGCCAGGGCCACCAGGTAGAGCAGTTCCTTGAGCAGGCTGCGCGGCGCCTCGTAGCCGCCGTTGCCGCCCAGGGCCTGCCTGATCTCGCGGTCGAGGCGGGAGAACAGCTGCTTGCGTGCCTTGCGCGGCAGCAGTTGGCCGTCCAGTTGCGACTCGACGGCCGCGGCGCCGATCCAGTACAGGCGCCCTGCCGGCTTGTCGGCGAACAGGCTGTCCAGGCGTCCCAGGGCGCGCAGCATCAGCTTGAGGCCGGCCTGGGGGTTGTCCTCGCGGATGAAGCCGAGCAGGCCGACCTGGAACATGTGGCGCAGGCGCCGCGCGTCGGCGGCGCTGACCGCCCCGCCCGGCGTGCCGGCGGGGCGCGGCTGGTCGAGGCGCACGCTGAAGAAGAAGCTTTCCGGCAACGGCGGCTGGGCGCCGGCCTGGCGCAGGTCGTTGATCGCCGGCAGCAGCAGCTCCGGCATTTCCTGGCGGTGGGCGTCGACGTTTTCCAGGTAGCGGCGCAGCACGTAGAGCGCGTTGCTCAGGGCGGACAGCTGGCCGTCGCGCTCCTCACCTGCGCCGGTGGGGATGTCCGTCGCCTGCTGCAGCACTTCCTGGGCCAGCAGCTCGGCGCCGGCCAGTTCGATCAGGTTGAGGGTGCCGCGCACCTGTTGCAGGTTTTCCACGGCCTGCTGCAGCAGGCTGCCGTTGTTGCGTTCGGCGATGAACTGCTCGAGGCTCTGTTCGGTCTCTTCCATGGTGGTGAACAGTTCGTCACGCACCAGACTCAGGGATGTCGCTCCAGTGACCATGGGTCTGCTGAACCTCTTCTAGGCTAGGTCAGTCCGCGAATTCCGGCTTCTGCTTGCTCATGTGCGCAGCCATGGCCACGCGCAGGTCTGCGGATTGCAGCATGGCGCCGTTCCAGTTGGCGACGTACTCCAGGCCGTCGTCGACCCGGTGATCACGCATGTAGCGAATCATATGCTTGGTGCCGCGGATGGCGATCGGCGACTTGGCGGCGATCTCGCGGGCGATTTCGAACACGCCCTCCAGCAGCTCTTCCTGGCTGGCGTAGGTGCGGTTGACCAGGTTGATGCGCAGGGCCTCGGCGCCGTCGATGGTGCGGCCGGTGAAGGCCAGCTCGCGCATCATGCCGTC
The DNA here is from genome assembly GCF_029837675.1 of Pseudomonas sp. GD04015. Lineage (NCBI taxonomy): Bacteria > Pseudomonadati > Pseudomonadota > Gammaproteobacteria > Pseudomonadales > Pseudomonadaceae > Pseudomonas > Pseudomonas sp. GD04015. The sequence continues at coordinate 21,886 of NZ_JAOEEE010000022.1, forward strand.
GCCGATGATGCGCGGCAGGCGCTGCAGGGTACCGACGTCGGCGGCCATGCCCATGTCGATCTCCTTGATGGAGAACTGGGCGTCGGCGGTGGAGTAGCGCATGTCGCAGGCCGAGATCAGGTCGATGGCGCCGCCCAGGCAGTAGCCCTGGATGGCCGCCAGCACCGGCTTGCGGCAGTTGTCGACGGCGTTGAACGAGCCCTGCAGCTGGAGGATCTTGCGGCGCAGGCCCTCGGCGTTGCGGCCCACGTCCTTGCCCAGCTGGCTGCCGGCCTGGGCCAGCAGCATCAGGTCGATGCCCGAGGAGAAGTGCTTGCCAGCGCCGGACAGCACCACGACGCGGGCCTCGTCGGTGTCGTCGACCCAGCGGAAGATGTCGATGATCTCTTCCCAGAAGTCGGCGTTCATCGCGTTGACCTTCTCGGGGCGATTGATCTGCACATGGGCGATCTTGTCGACGAGTTCGACTCGGAAAGCTTTGTAATCAGGCACGCAGATCATCCTCGAGGGCAAGGCACGCGATGGCGCCATAGATATGTTGTTTTGGAATCAATCGCCCAACTATAACAAGCGTGCAATAAATGTCGATGCTGGCAACTGTGATGGAGAACACGCTAGCAGACCTCAGATGGTTTCTGCCTATGTTCGATAAATAGTTGATATTTTTGGAGCTTGCCACTCCCGCCGCGCGTTCCGATCGACGAAATTCTGGGCGATTTCAGAGCCGTTGGCCTTCCACCCGGTTGCGCCATTGGCGCCAGGTATAGAGGGGAATGCCGACCATCAATACCAGGAAACCCCAGAAGATCGCCTGCTCGCCGGTGCCGTAGAGCGCCCACATGGAGTAGATGAAGGTACAGCAGCCGATCCACAACAGCCGCCCGCGCTCGCGCTCGCCGAAGTCCCCCGGCTGCATCGCCAGCAGGTGCATCAGCGCCGCCGCGCAGAACACGTAGGGCACCACGCCGGCCATGGTGCCGAGCAGGATGATTACGTTGAACACCTCGACCAGGTCGCCCTGCCCGTCCACCAGCACCAGCAGGGTCACCAGCACCCCGGACACCAGCAGGCCGTTGGCCGGCACACCATAGCGGTTGGTCCTGGCCAGGGCCTCGGGCAGCAGGCCATCGCGGGCGGTGGCCATGGGAATCTGCCCCTGCAGCAGCACCCAGCCATTGAGCGCGCCGAGACAGGCGATCACCGCGCCGCCGGCGATGAAGTAGTAGCCCCAGTCGCCCAGCATCACCCGGGCCGCGTCGGCGAACGGCGCGGTGGAGCGGGCCAGCACCTCCGGCGGCAGCACGCCCTGCACCGCGGTGATCGAGAGGATGTACACGCCGGCGGCCACCAGGGTGCCGCACAGGGTGGCGCGCGGGATGGTGCGGCGCGGGTCGCGCACGTGCTCGGCCGGCACGGTGGCCGATTCCAGGCCGATGAACGACCACAGGGTGAGCGCCGCCGTGGTGGCGATGGCCTGCACGTAGCCGCCGCCCGGCAGCGCCGTCGGCTCGGGGATGGCCAGATGCTCGGGATGGAAGTGGAACCAGCCGAGCACGCCGACCAGCACCAGCGGCACCAGCTTGAGCAGGGTCAGCACGTTCTGCACGTAGCCGAAGGCGGTGATGCCACGCAGGTTGATCAGGGTGCACAGCCAGATCGCGCCGATCGCCGTCGCCACCATCGGCAGCGGCGCGCGCAGCACCGGCAGGAACACCTGCAGGTAGCCGACCAGGGTCACGGCGATGGCGGCGTTGCCGATCCAGGCGGCCTTCCAGTAGGTCCACGCACACAGGTAGCCGGCGAAGCCGCCGAAGGCGTCGCGGGTGTAGGCATAGGGCCCGCCCGCCGCCGGGTTGAGCCGCGCCAGGCGGGAGAAGGTCAGGGCCAGCAGCACGGCGCCGGTGCTCGACACCAGCCAGCCGACCAGGCTCAGCCCGCCGTAGGGCGCCAGCGCCGACGGCAGGAGGAAGACGCCGGAACCGACCATGTTGCCGACCACCAGGGCGGTACAGGTCCAGAACCCCATTTCGCCCCGCCCGCCCTTCTGCTGCGCCATGCTCTCCCCCGGATCGAAGCCAGCCCGTGCCTGTGTGGCGGCGCAGGGACTATTTGATGCAATCCACGGTATAGCACGCATCCTCGCGCTGCAGGCCGTGGACGTCGGCGTCGAAGCCGGGGAACCGGCTGTCGAAGGTGCGGGCGAACTGCAGGTAGTCGATGATCGAGCGGGTCTCGGCGGTGAAGCGCTCGCCCGGCATGATCAGCGGGATGCCCGGCGGGTACGGCACCAGCATCACCGCGGCGATGCGCCCTTCGAGCTGCTCGATGGGCACCGCCTCGACCCCGCCGCGCACCAGTTGGTCGTAGGCATCGGCCGGCTTGATCGCCACCTCCGGCAGCACGGTGTACATGCGCTTGAGCGCCTTGGCCGTGGCGTTCTCCCGGTAGCAGGCGTGCAGCTCATCGCATAGGTCGCGCAGGCCCATGCCGGCGTAGCGCGCGCCGCCCTCGCGGGCAATCGACGGCAGTGCGTCGGCCAGCGGCACGTTGGCGTCGTACAGGCGCTTGAACTCCAGCAATTCGGTGAGCAGGGTGCTCCACTTGCCCTTGGTGATGCCCATGGAGAACAGCACCAGGAAGGAATACAGGCCGGTCTTCTCCACCACCAGGCCGCGCTCCCAGAGGAACTTGCTGACCACCGCCGCGGGAATGCCCGCCTCGGCCAGCCTGCCGTCGGCGCTCAGGCCGGGCATCACCAGGGTCACCTTGATCGGGTCGAGCAGCACATAGTCCTCGGCCACATCGCCGAAGCCGTGCCAGTCGGCCCCGGGCGCCAGCAGCCAGTCGCCTGTGGCGACTGCGTCGGCGCCGTCGGCCTGCTCCGGCTGCCAGATGCTGAACCACCAGTCGTCCACCGCCAGGTTCTGGCGCAGGTTGGCCAGCGCGCGGCGGAAGCTCAGCGCCTCATCGAAGGTCTCCTGGATCAGCGAACGCCCGGCCGGCCCTTCCATCATCGCCGAAGCCACGTCCAGCGAGGCGATGATGCCGTACTGCGGCGAGGTGGAGATGTGCATCATGAAGGCTTCGTTGAAGCGGTCGCGGTCCAGCTGGCGCACGCCGCCGTCCTGCACGTGGATCATCGAGGCCTGGCTGAAGGCGGCCAGCAGCTTGTGGGTGGAATGGGTGGTGAACACCAGCGGCGAGTGCTCGTCGCTGTGGGTGCCCATGCCGTAGCGCCCGGCGTAGAACTCGTGGAAGGCGGCGTAGGCGTACCAGGCCTCGTCGAAGTGCAGCACTTCCACCGAGTCGCCCAGGGCCTGCTTGACCATCTCGGCGTTGTAGCAGAGGCCGTCGTAGGTGGAGTTGGTGACCACCGCCAGCTTGACCTTGGGTGCACGCCCCTTGGCCAGCGGACTGGCGTCGATCTTGGCCTGAATCGATTCGCGGCTGAACTCGGAGAGCGGAATCGGCCCGATGATGCCCAGCTCGTTGCGCTCGGGGCACAGGTACAGCGGGATGGCGCCGGTCATGATGATCGAGTGGAGGATCGACTTGTGGCAGTTGCGGTCGACCAGCACCAAGTCGTCGCGGCCGACCATGGAGTGCCAGACGATCTTGTTCGCCGTCGAGGTGCCGTTGATCACGAAGAAGGTGTGGTCGGCGCCAAAGTTGCGCGCCGCGCGTGCCTCGGCTTCGGCCAGGGGGCCGGTGTGGTCAAGCAGCGAGCCCAGCTCCGGCACCGACACCGACAGGTCCGAGCGCAGGGTGTTCTCGCCGAAGAACTGGTGGAAGGCCTGCCCCACCGGGCTCTTGCGGTAGGCCACGCCGCCGCCGTGGCCGGGCGTGTGCCAGGAATAGTTGGATTGCGCCGTGTGCTGTACCAGCGCCTTGAAGAACGGCGGCAGCAGGCCGTCCAGGTAATTGTGCGCGGCGCGCGCCACCTGGCGGGCGAGGAAGGACACGGTGTCCTCGTACAGATAAAGGATGCCGCGCAAGTGGTTGAGGTCGGCCATGGCGTCGGCCGGCGCGTTCTCGATGGTCACCTGCTCGCCCAGGGCGAAGATCGGCAGCTGCGGCGCGCGTACCCGGGCGATGCGGATCAGCTCGACCATGTCCTGCAGCAGGCGCTGGTTCTCCCCCGCCCCTTCGGCGGCCACCAGGATGCAGGCCAGGCCGTGGTGGGTCGAGGCGACGATGCGGCCCTCGGCGGAGCTGGCGGTGGAGAGGATGGTGAAGCCGTCCTTGCCCAGTTCTTCGGCAATGGCCCGGACGCGTTCGCCGGCGACGGTGTCGGCCTTGATGTCGCGGTGGACGATGAGGATGGGGAAGTTCAGGTCTTTATACATTGGAGGTTCCTGAGGGTAGGCGCTCTGCGGCGCCTGATCACCTCAGGGTAGAAGTTCGCCGTGGGCGGCGGAACCCCCTGTGCGGAAGGCTATAAGAAAAGGTCGCAATACGGCAGCTGCAAGTTGATTAGTATGCGAGCCGAGGCCTGCCAGACTTACCAGAGTTTTTGCTTGGCTATGTCCCCGTTGCGTGTTGCCGCTACAGCTGCTCTGCGGAAACGGCCTGCCTGCAAACCTGTAGGTGGGTCAGGCCACAGACCATGGCTCGCACCGTGGCACCACTGGTGGGTTACGCCGGCCAGCGGCTAACCCACCCTACGCGCTACGTGGTCAAGCCCCTGACTGAACGCTGCAGCTGCCTGCCCTTGGATTCCCGCATACGCGGGAATGACGAGGTAGGGGGAGGTTCTTCTGAAACCGTCATCCCCGCGCAGGCGGGGACCCAGAAGGGCTCTGGGCACCGCCACATCCAACGGGGACATAATCCAACGGAACTTAGCCGTCTGCCTGTAGCTGGCAGCTTGTCTCTTATGGCTGCGCTTCTTCCATCTTGACCCACAGCGACGGGCCGCCGGCGGCCTTCTCGATGATCGCCAGGCGTACCGCGTGGGCCGCCAGTTCTTCCTCGGTGGCGCGCAGCACGCGGATCGGCGCGCGGTTCGGGTCGAGCCGGCGGATCGGGCTGGGCAGTATGCGGCCGGAGCCGTCGCCGCCCTCGCCGGCCAGCGACAGGTGGGTCTGGCCACCGGTCATGGTCAGGTAGACGTCGGCCAGAATCTCGGCGTCGAGCAGTGCGCCGTGCAGGTCGCGGCCGGAGTTGTCCACGCCGTAGCGCTTGCACAGGGCGTCGAGGTTGTTGCGCTGGCCAGGGTGGCGCTCGCGGGCCATCAGCAGGGTGTCGAGCACCGAGCAGTAGTCGTTGACCTCGCTGCGCTCGCTCTGGCCCAGCAGGGCGAACTCGTTGTTGATGAAGCCGATGTCGAACGCCGCGTTGTGGATGATCAGCTGGGCGCCGTTGATGAACTCGAAGAACTCGTCGGCCACGTCCTTGAAACGCGGCTTGTCGGCGACGAATTCGTTGGTGATGCCGTGGACCGCGATCGCGCCTTCGTCGATCTCCCGGTCCGGGTTGAGGTAGACGTGGAAGTGGCGGCCGGTCAGGCGGCGGCCATCCAGTTCGACGCAACCGATTTCGATGATGCGGTGACCGTCGGTCACCGGCATGCCGGTGGTTTCGGTATCCAGCACGACCAGACGAGTACCGGAGAATTGTCCACTCATAGAACCGCAGAACCCCATCAAGAAAAGTGCCTGTGAATGCCGGGCACAATTAGAACCTCGATGGACGCGGATGGCGAGTGGTTTTGCCGGTCGCTCGACGGAGAGTCTGCCGCAGAGGCACGAAGGCCCCCGCGGCACGGGATGGTCAGGCGACCGAGGCGGCGCTTTCCGCCGGCGCTTCGACCTTGGCCGGCTGCGCCGTCGCCAGTTTGCTCAGGCGGCGGCGCTCCTGCTCCGGCTTGTACAGGTGCTCGAAGCAGAAGTTGGTGGCCTCGACGTAGCCTTCGGCGGCGCCGCAGTCGAAGCGTTTGCCCTTGAACTTGTAGGCCAGCACGCAGCCCTGCCGGGCCTGCTTCATCAGCGCGTCGGTGATCTGGATTTCGCCGCCCTTGCCCGGTTCGGTCTGCTCGATGAGCTTGAAGATGTCGGGGGTGAGGATGTAGCGGCCGATGATCGCCAGGTTCGACGGCGCGTCCTCGGGCCTGGGTTTCTCCACCATGCGATCGACCCGGAAGATGTCGTCGCGGATCGCCTCGCCCGCGATGATGCCGTACTTGTGGGTCTCCTCCGGCGGCACTTCCTGGATGGCGACGATGGAGCAGCGGAACTGGTTGTACAGCCTGGCCATCTGGGTCAGCACCCCGTCGCCGCCGGGGTTCAGGCACAGGTCGTCGGCCAGCACCACGGCGAAGGCCTCGTCGCCGATCAGCGGGCGGCCGGTGAGGATGGCGTGGCCGAGGCCCTTCATCTCGATCTGGCGGGTGTAGGAGAAGGTGCACTTGTCGATCAGCCGGCGGATGCCGCGCAGGGCGCTCTCCTTGTCGGTGTTGCTGATCTCGCGCTCCAGCTCGTAGCTGATGTCGAAGTGATCCTCCAGCGAGCGCTTGCCACGCCCGGTGACCATGGCGATCTGGTGGAGGCCGGCCTCGTACGCCTCCTCGACCGCGTACTGGATCAGCGGGGTGTCCACCACCGGCAGCATTTCCTTGGGCATCGACTTGGTGGCCGGGAGAAAACGGGTGCCGTAGCCCGCGGCGGGAAACAGACATTTCTTGATCATCTTGGTATCACCGATTGATGTGTCAGCATGAACAGCTGACTCGCCCCGCGGCGGCCCGGTTCAAGCTATTTCGCCGGCGGGTGGGTGACGCTCAGGATCACCGCGGCGATGCGTTCGACCGCATCGTAGCCGGGCTCCAGCAGCTGCTCGCCGAACACGTCCGGGTCCATCTCGCGGTAGTTCCAGACGAAGTCCTGGCCGGCCAGGCAGGCCTTGCAGTACTCCAGCAGCGGGTCGCGGCCGCCAACCATGGCGACCCCGGTGTACAGCAGCAGGCTGCCGCCGGGAGCCAGGCGCGGCAGCGCGGCCTCGATGATGCGCAGCGCCAGCTCCGCGCCCAGCTCGCCGCCGCCGTGGCGGTAGGCGCGCTCCTGGGGGTCGAGCATGTACGGCGGGTTGCTGACGATCAGGTCGAACTGGCCGGCGACGCCATCCAGCAGGTCGCTGCGCAGCGCGCGCAGGTTGCCGACGCCGGCCAGCCGGGCGTTGACCTCGGCGTATTCCAGCGCCAGCGGGTTGATGTCCAGGCCGAACACCTCCGCGGCGGGATTGGCGTGGGCCATCAGCAGCGCGCCCGGGCCGGCGCCGCAGCCGATGTCGGCGGCGCGGCGCAGGCTGCCGGCCGGCTGGCGGCGCAGCTGCTGGTCGATGGCCTGGGCGAAGCGGTAGGTGTCCGGGCCGAAGAACACCGCGTCCTGCGCCAGGGTCGGGTAGCACGCGTGCACGTAGAGTTCGTCGCCGAGGCTCGACCAGCGCACCGCGCTGGCCCAGCCGCCGGGCACTTCGAGCAGCACGTTGGCGCTGTCCATCAGGGCGAACAGTTCCTCGCCGACCGTTTCCCGGCGGAACGGCCGGCTCCAGCCGAACACGCCGGCCAGGTCCGTGGCCCAGGCGTTCTCCGGGCGGGCGTTGACCCGCTGGTGGGTCAGCGGGGTGACCGTGGTGAAGCGGTAGGCGCGAGCGTGCAGCGCCTGGCCGAGGCGCAGCAGGTGGCGGTTGAGCCGGCCCATCAGTGATGGCTCGCGGCGAACAGGCGGGTGGCCAGCAGCCCCGCCGGGGTGTGGTGCAGCGCCGGCGCCATCAGCTCGATCAGGCGGTGCGTGCGCTGCCCGGCGGACAGGCCCTCCAGTTCGGCCAGCAGCGCCCGCGCCTCGCTGGCGAAGTCGCCTTGCGTCGGCGCTGCCTCGGCGGGCTGGCGCCGGGGCACGGCGGCGCCCTGCTCCGCCAGCCAGTCGCCGGCGATCCAGTCGTGCAGCAGCGCCCGCTCGTAGGGGCTGAACACGCCGAACATGGCCGCCTTCTCGCCGTCGATCAGTTGCCAGAAGTGGCTGTCGCGCGGGTCCTGGTGGCGACGAATCCAGCCGCGCGCCTGCAGGGCGGCGAGGAACTCGCCCATGCGCCCCGGCGCGCCGAGCCACTGGTTGACCGTGCGCCCGTCGATGCGGCAATGGTCCGAGTGCACCCGCCCGGCGACCTGGCGCTTGCGTTCGAGCATCGCCAGCAGCTCGCGCTGCAGGTCGAACTCGGCGATGGCCGCCGTGCTGCCCAGGCCGAGGTCGTTGAGGCGGTAGCCGAGGCCGACCCGGCGCAGGAAGCGGGCGCGGTCGCCGACCACCGGCAGGTTGTCCCACAGCGCCTGCACCGCGCGCTGGGCGTGGCCGCTGCCGGCGTTGTCGATGGTCACGTGGAGCTGGAAGTAATAGGGGTCGATGCCCAGTTCGCCGAGTTCGTAGGTAGTGATCAGCAGGTGCAGCGGCAGTTGCTCGTAGCCCAGGTTGTAGCCGATCAGCTCGGGCAGGTAGCGCTCCGCCAGGTGGCCCAGGGCGAGCTGCTGGGCGCCCTGCACATAATGCGCGTCGCCCAGGCCGGCGAGGTCGTCGCAGCCGTGCTCGGCCAGCAGCCGGCGGTAGAGCAGCACGTGGTTCTGCGCCGCCTGGCCGCCGCCGAGTTCTTCCACGTAGGTCTGCACCAGCGGCTGCAGGCGCAGCTCGTGCCAGTGGGGCAGCACGCCGTAGAGCCAGGCACCGTCGACCAGCTTGGTCGGCGCCACGGCGCGGAGGAAGTACAGGGCGTGGGCGCGGCCGCCGAAGTAGCGCCGCGGCGCGCCGTCGCGGCGGTCGCGCAGGTACTCGGCGTAGGCCTCGGTGGTGCGTTTGGCGCCGGCCCGCACCCAGTCGAGCAGGCGCTGCGGGTCGTCCGGCAGGTCGCAGGGCAGTTGCTCGGCGTGGGCCAGCTGGGTGTCCAGGAAGTCCGCCGCGCGGGCCAGGGGGGCGGGCTCGGCGGGCGTGTGCAGCAGCGCCTGGTAGAGATCGCGCAGCGGATGGCAATCCACCGCGCTCAGCTGACTGCAAGGCGTTGACGCTGTGCTCATGGCCTGTTCCCGGATCGTGGTCTGGTTAAGCTCTCGGATTTCGCGGCGCGGCAAAGATTCAGGCGGATTGAACTTGCCCTCGCGGCCGCCCGTCCCTTGGGAATGCGAGCCCCCCTGCCCCCTTGCGCCCCCGGCTTCGGCATCGAGGAAGAGTTCCTCCTCGTCGACCAGACCAGCCGCGACGTCTGCGCCGAGCCCCCGCGCGAGCTGATCGAAGCCCTGCGCCAGGCGTTCGGCCCATGCCTGGCCGAGGAGATGTTCCGCAGCCAGATCGAACTGGTGACCCCAGTGCTGCACGACCTGGGCGCGGCGCGCGACTGTCTGCTGCAGAGCCGCCGGCGCCTGACCGAGCTGGCCGCGGGCTTCGGCCTGGCGCCCTATGGCGCGGCGTCCCACCCCTTCGCCGACTGGCGCCGGCAGCTGGCCACCGACTCGCCGCACTACCGCCGGCTGTTCGGCGACTACCGCGACGTGGCCCAACGCAGCCTGGTGTCGGGGCTGCACGTGCACGTCGGCGTGGCGCCAGAAATCGACCGGGTGAAGGTGATGAACCGGGTGTTGCCGTGGCTGCCGCTGCTGCTGGCCCTGAGCGCCTCGTCGCCGTTCTGGGAGGGCCGACGGACCGGCCTGCTCAGCTACCGCCGCACCCTGTGCGGGGAATGGCCGCGCATGTGCATCCCCGAGCCGCTGGCCGACGCCGCCGCGCTGGCCGGCTATGTCGAGCGGCTGACGGCCTGCGGCGCGATCCGCAAGGCCGGCGACCTGTGGTGGTTCATCCGCCCCTCGGCGCGCTTCCCCACCCTCGAACTGCGCATCGCCGACGCCTGCCCCCGGGTGGACGATGTGCTGTGCATCGCCGGGCTGTTTCGCGGCTTGGTGGCCTGGGCCAGCGGGACGGGCGACACGCCGGCCGATGGCGCTGGGCGAATATGGTTGGAAGAAAACTACTGGCGCGCCCGGCGCCTGGGCTGTGCGGCACGCTTCCTCGGCGCGGATGGCGAGGAACTGGCGGCGGGCGACTGGCTGGAACGGTTGGGCGAGCGGATTGGCCCGTGGCGGGACGAGGCGGCGTTCGAGCAAGCCCGGCGCATCCTGCGCGACGGCAGCAGCGGCGAGCGCCAACTGGCGCACTACGAGCAGGCCATCGGAGCCGGCCTCGACCCGCGGCAGGCGCTCGCCGACGTGGTCGATCAGGTATTGAAGGAAACCTCTGCGGCCTGTGACCCGCCGTAGGGTGCGCCGCGCACACCGCAACTCGTTCCCACGGTGCGCACAGCGCACCCTACGCGCGTCGAGATCAGGCCGCCTCGCGGCCCAGGGACTGCTTGAGGCTGCGCTTGCGCGCCTCCATCTGCTGGCCCAGCTCCTCCAGCTTCTTCGCCCCGAGCAGCTTCCTGGCCTTGGGGAACATGTCCTTTTCCTCTTCCTCGATATGGTGCTCCAGCAGCTCCTTGAGCACCTTGGCGCGGCCGGCGAAGGTGGTGGTGGACGGATCGGTCTTCATCAGCTCGGGCAGCACGCGGGCATCCACGGCGCGGTGCTCCTCGGTCGCCTCGGCGGTCATCACCGCCTCGTCCCGGGCGCCGGCCGCCTGATAGGCCGGGTAGAAGATCTGTTCTTCGAGGTCGGTGTGCACCGCCAGCTCCATGTGCAGCCGGTGCACCAGGTCCTGGCGGGTCTTCACCGCGCGTTCGGTGGTGGCGACCAGTTTCTCCAGCAGTTGCTTGACCACCTGGTGGTCCTGTTTGAGCAGCTCTACGGCGTTCATCGTTTTCTCCAGGCTAGGGGGACTGCGTCCGCGTCACGGTGTGCGGACATAAGGTCGACTCCCCGCTGCGCCTCGAAGTTCGAGCGATCGGTGCCCGGGCGATTTAGCTGAACTTCACCGCCGCGCGGGGCTTCTACAACCTCGTAACCTGACTGGAGGACCCGCCATGCACAGTCTGAAACGCCTCTCCCTGGGGCTGCTCGCCGCCACCGCGCTGGTCAGCGCCAACCTGCACGCCGAGGGCAGCGCCGAACAGGGCCAGGTCAGCCCGCGCAACTTCGTCGAGGAAGCCTCGGCCAAGGGCATCGCCGAGATCGAGACCGGCCGGCTCGCCCTGGAAAAGGGCACCACCGACGATGTCCGCGAATTCGCCCAGACCATGGTCGAGGACCACACCGCCGCCAACGACAAGCTGCGCGCCCTGGCCCAGCAGAAGGACCTCGAGGTGGCCAGCGACGCCGAGCTGATCGCCCAGGCCAAGGCGCTGATCCTCCAGCTGCGCGGCGAAGGCTCGTTCGACAAGGCCTACATGAACAACCAGGTGGCGGCCCACCAGCAGACCATCGAGCTGTTCGAGAAGGCCAGCAACGCCGAGGACGCCGAAGTGGCGGCCTTCGCCAAAGAGATGCTGCCCAGGCTCGAATCGCACCTGAAGATGGCCGAGCAGATCAACGCACAGCTGCCTGACAAATGATGATCCTGCTGCTGCGCCTGCTCGGCGCCGGCCTGCTGCTCGGCGGCCTGGTGCTGGCCGCCGGCGACATCCGCCTCGGCGCGCCGCTGAGCGAGTTCTTCGGCCACCTGCTCCTGCTGCCGGTCGGCGCGTTGCTGCTGTTGCGGCGCGTCGAGGCGCTGGCGCTGTACGCGCTGATCTCGCTGATCGCCGGGCTGTGGGTGCTGCTGGAGGTGGAACTGGACGTCTGGCAGCTGCTGCCGCACCTGACCCTGTGGCTGACCGTCGGCGCCCTGTTCCTGCCGGCCCACCGCGCCTTCGCCCGCCTTATGGACCGCCAGCGCGCGCCGACCCTGCATGGCTGACGACTGGCTCGCCCTGCTGCCCTGGCCGGAACTGCGCACCCTCGCCGTCGCGCTGCTGGTCGCCCTGGTGCTGATGCTGGCCTGCGGCTGGCTGCTCGGCCTACTGGAACGCCTGGCCCGCCCGCTGCCGGTCGCCCGCGTGCTGCTGCAGCGCGCCCGCGCCCCGGCACGGCTGCTGCTGCCGCTGTCCGGCGTGCAGGTGGTGCTCGGCTCCGCGCCGGACGACCTGCTGATGATCGACGGCGCGCGGCGCCTGGTGCTGCTGGCGATGATCGCCGCGTTCACCTGGCTCGGCCTGCGGGCGACCGACGCGATCCAGCGGATCATCGTCGCCCGCCACCCGGTGGACATCGCCGACAACCTGCACGCCCGGCGCATCCAGACCCAGACCCGGGTGCTGGTGCGCACGCTCGGCGTGTTCGTGGTGATCTTCGGCGTCTCCACCATGCTCATGACCTTCCCCGCCGCGCGCCAGTTCGGCACCAGTCTGCTGGCTTCCGCCGGGCTGGCCGGCCTGGCCGTGGGCTTCGCCGCCAAGCCGGTGCTGGGCAACCTGATCGCGGGCCTGCAGATCGCCCTCACCCAGCCGATCCGCCTGGACGACGTGGTGATCGTCGAGAACGAGTGGGGGCGCATCGAGGAGATCACCGGCAGCTACGTGGTGGTGCGGGTGTGGGACGACCGCCGGCTGGTGGTGCCGCTGCAGTGGTTCATCGAGAACCCGTTCCAGAACTGGACCCGCAGCACTTCGTCGCTGACCGGCGCGGTGATCCTCTGGGTCGACTACGCCACCCCGCTGGAGCCGCTGCGCCAGGAGCTGACGCGCCTGTGCGAGGAGGCACGGCACCTGTGGGACGGCCGGGTCAGCGTGCTGCAGCTGGTGGACGCCACCGACAAGGCGGTACAGCTAAGGGTGCTGGTGAGTTCGGCGGACTCGTCGCGCAACTGGGACCTGCGCTGCTATGTGCGGGAGAACCTGGTGAATTTCCTTTGCGCCCACTATCCGGGGTGCCTGCCGCAGGTCAGGGCTTTGGTGGGGAGTGCGTCGGAGGAGCATCTGGTGGAGAACCCTGCATCGGGGCAGGTGGTGGAGGCGGAGCGGCAACCGCCGGTTTAGGTGGGAGATGAAAGTTTTGGTTTCATGCTCACAATTTAAGGCTCATTACCGAGTAGTTGGTGACTTCTGGTTTCGCCCTCCCGGGCGAGTCACTTGACTCGCTACGCTCGCCCTTCGGGCCAGCCTGCGGCTGTTACTCCGCTTCGCTTCGTTGCTCTTGGTTGCGGATCGCCGCCAGGGCCAAGAGAAAGTAACCAAAGAGAAGGCCACCCCGGCTCCGAGTTGCCTGTTGGGTTCTTTCAGGCGCTTCCGCGCATTTTGGTAGCCCGGATGCAATCCGGGATGGGAGCCATATCTTTCTCCCGGATTGCATCCGGGCTACGACTGTGGGAGCGAGCTTGCTCGCGAAGCTCTTTGCGGACCTGGTTCGCGAGCAAGCTCGCTCCTACAAGAGCCGGGCGGCGTTCCACGTAGGGTGCGCTGCGCGCACCGATGTTCTCGGGGGCGGTGCGCACGGCGCACCCTACGGGGGATATCCAACAAGGCTGTTCTATGCGAGCGGTCAGGCAATACCAAATGCGAAGCGTAGAGCCGGATGACGGAGCAAGCGCTTTTGGTTGCTTTTATCCCGGCCGGGCAGGCGCGACTGACAAAAGTGACTCGCCCGGGTGGGCGAAACCAGAAGCTTCGAACTCCCCCGAAAATCAGCTCGAAACTCAGAAAACCTACACCCCCCTCAAAGCCCCCTCAACCGCTCGTAGTAATAAGGCAACTGCAACAACGCATACCGCGCCGCCGCATAGCGCACTTCGTTGCGGTCGCCCTCGAACTTCAGCGTCTCGCTCACCACCCCCTGGTGATCGTTCACCCGCATCGCGCAGGCGAAGCACTGCACCCCGTCCATCGGTCCCTCCGCCTCGGCCAGGCCGGTGTTGGCGATGGCGATGTCGGCGCGGCCCAGCTTCAGTGCGCCCACCGCCATCTCCCGCGCCACTTCCTCGCTGGTCAGGCCGAAGCGGTCGATGGTCAGCGGGTTGACCCCCAGGCACAGCTGCTTGGCCTCCGGCGAATACACCACGAAGCCGCTGTCCAGCACCGAGCCGCTGCCGGAAATCTCCGCCAGCAGCGAGGCCATCAGCCCGCCGGTGCAGGACTCGGCGGTGCTCAGGGTGAGGTGGTACTTGTCCAGGAAATGCACGACCTGCTCGACGCTCTGCATGGTGCCCGACCTCTCGCGAAAAAGGGTTCTGCCTCTCCCGGAATGGGAAGCTCGCGCGGCCCGCAAAGTTCAAGCGAAAGCCCCGTCGCAGAGCCGAAAAAAGTCGAAACTTTCCGGCTTCGGCTCCAGTCAGGGAAAGAGTATGGGGTTAGTCGGTCGCTCTAGACGACGCCGGTCGGGCCAGGACGCGCCGACGTGGCCGCGGTGCCTCGCCCGGCTACCCCCGGCGGCAGGGAACTCGATTCTACTGGAGGACGACATGGGAAACGCTGCAGTGACCGCTCGTATCGATGCACAAGACATGGCCAATCTCCCGGCTCAGCCTCAATTGCACGTCGAGAGTCTGCGTGAACAGAAGAAGCGGATTCTCTTCGTCTCCTCGGAGTTCGCCGACCTGATCAAGGTCGGCGGCCTGGGCGACGTTTCGGCCGCCCTGCCCCGCGCGATGGCCAGCCGCCACGACATGCGCGTGCTGATCCCCGGCTACCGCCAGGTGATGGAAAGCGGCCAGCAGATCCGCATCGTCGGCGAGATTCCCGGCATGGCGGCGCTGCCGCCGTGCAAGATCGGCCGCATGGACCTGGCCGACGGTCTGATCGTCTACGTGGTGATCAACCCCGAACTCTACGAGCGCGACGGCACGCCCTACGGCGACAGCCAGGGCCGCGACTGGCCGGACAACCACATCCGCTTCGCCTGCCTGGGCCTGGCCGCCGCCGAGATCGCCAGCGGCACCGCCTGCATCCGCTGGTGCCCGGAACTGGTCCACGCCAACGACTGGCCGGCGGCTATGGCGCCGGCCTACATGGCCTGGCGCCAGGTCGGCACGCCCACCGTGCTGACCATCCACAACCTGGCCTACCAGGGCCTGTGCGACGTGCACTCCTGCCCCGAGCTGGGCATCCCGGCCGAAGCCTGCGCCAGCGATGGCATGGAGTTCTACGGCAAGCTGTCGTTCCTCAAGGCCGGCATCGCCTACGCCAGCCACGTGACCACCGTCAGCCACACCTACGCCCAGGAAATCACCACTCCGGACTTCGGCTGCGGACTGGACGGCATGCTCCGCGCCAAGGTCGCCAGCGGCGGGCTCAGCGGCATCATCAACGGCATCGACGAGAGCTGGGAACCGCGCACCGACCCGCACCTGGTCGAGGGCTTCGCCATCCACCAGTGGCACGGCAAGCAGGCCAACCGCGCCTACGTCGAGCAGACTTTCGGCCTGGACGCCGACGACGGCCCGCTGTTCGGCGTGGTCTCGCGCCTGGTGCAGCAGAAAGGCATCGACCTGACCCTCGGCGTGGCCGAGGCGATCGTCGCCCAGGGCGGCCGGCTGGTGGTGATCGGCCGTGGCGAGCCGGAACTGGAAGCGGCGATGGCCGACCTGGGCCGCCGCCACCCGGGGCGCATCGGCGTGCACGTCGGCTTCAACGAGACCGACGCCCGGCGCATCTTCGCCGGCAGCGACTTCCTGCTCATGCCCTCGCGCTTCGAGCCCTGCGGCCTGAGCCAGATGTACGCCCAGCGCTTCGGCTCGCTGCCCATCGCCCGGCGCACCGGCGGCCTGGCCGACACCATCGAGGACGGCGTCACCGGCTTCCTGTTCCGCGAGGCCAGCCATGAGAGCTACCTGGAAGCGGTGCAGCGCGCCTTCAACGTGTTCCACCACCCGGAGCTGCTCAACGCCATGCGCTGCCGGGCGATGGCCGCGCCGCTGTGCTGGCGCCAGTCGGTGGCCCCCTACGACGCGCTGTATCAGCGACTGCTCGGTGCAGACCGTCTCGCCGCGGACCCGCTTTGATGTACCGCCACGGCGCCCAGCGCCTGGATGAACGGCGCACCCGCTTCGCCCTGTGGGCCCCGGACTGCCGGGAAGTGGCCCTGGAACTGCAGGACGAATCGCTGCACCCGCTGCACGCCGGCGAGGACGGCTGGTTCGCCCTGGAACTGGAGTGCCCCGCCGACACCTGCTACCGCTTCGTCGTCGACGGCCGCCTGCGCGTGCCCGACCCGGCCTCGCGCCGCCAGTTCGGCGACGTCCACGGCTTCAGCCGGGTGGTCGACCACACCGCCTACGCCTGGCGCCACCCGCACTGGCGCGGCCGGCCCTGGCACGAGGCGGCGATCTACGAACTGCACGTCGGCCTGCTCGGCGGTTACACCGGCGTCGAGGCCCTGCTGCCGCACCTGGTGCAACTGGGTGTCACGGCGCTGGAACTGATGCCCCTGGGCGAATTCCCCGGGCGGCGCAACTGGGGCTACGACGGCGTGCTGCCGTTCGCCCCGGACGGCAGCTACGGCACCCCGGAACAGCTCAAGCACCTGATCGACAGCGCCCACGGCATGGGCCTGATGGTGTTCGTCGACGTGGTCTACAACCACTTCGGCCCGGACGGCAACTACCTCGGCCAGTACGCCCGCGACTTCTTCCGCGAGGACCGGCACACACCCTGGGGCGCGGCCATCGACTTCCGCCGCCCGCAGGTGCGCGACTTCTTCTGCGAGAACGCGCTGATGTGGCTGCTCGACTACCGGGTCGACGGCCTGCGCCTGGACGCGGTGCACGCCATCGGCGACGACGACTTCCTGGTCGACCTGGCCGCCCGGGTGCGGGCCGCGGTCGAGCCCGGCCGCCACGTGCACCTGGTGCTGGAAAACGAGGACAACCGCGCCGGCCTGCTGCAGCGCGGCTACGACGCCCAGTGGAACGACGATGGCCACAACGCCCTGCACGTGCTGCTGACCGGCGAACAGGAAGGCTACTACGCCGACTTCGCCGACGACGCCACCGCCCAGCTGGCCACCTGCCTGGCCCAGGGCTTCGTCTTCCAGGGCCAGGCCGACCGCCGTGGCCAGCTCCGGGGCGAGCCCAGCGAGCACCTGCCGCCGAGCGCCTTCGTGCTGTTCCTGCAGAACCACGACCAGGTCGGCAACCGCGCCTTCGGCGAGCGCCTGGCCGCCCTGGCCGACGAGGACGCGCTGAAGGCCGCCACCCTGCTGCTGTTGCTCTCGCCCATGGTGCCGCTGCTGTTCATGGGCGAGGAATGGGGCTCGACCCGGCCCTTCCTGTTCTTCACCGACCACCAGGGCGAGCTGGCGGACGCGGTGCGCGAAGGCCGCCGCCACGAGTTCGCCGAATTCTCGCGCTTCTCCGACCCGCAGCTGCTGCTGGACATCCCCGATCCCAACGCCCAGGACACCTTCGACGCTTCCCGGCCGGACCTGGCCCCCGCCGACCAGCCGCGGCAGCGCGCCTGGCTGAGCTTCTACCGGCGCCTGCTGCGCCTGCGCCAGAGCCAGCTGGTGCCGGTGCTGGAAGGCACCCGCGCGCTGGGCGTGGACGTGCTCGCCCGTGGCGCGCTGTCCGCCGGCTGGCGCCTGGGTGACGGCCGCCTGCTGCGCATCGACATCAACCTGAGCGACGCGCCGGTGCCCACCGGCGCCCGTTCCCAGGCCGGCGACCTGCTGTGTGCCCACGGCGTCGGCGAAGACGACTACCGCCAGGGCCTGCTGCCGGCGCGCAGTGCCCAGGCCGTTCTGGAGATAGCGCCATGAGTGACGCCCTGCTGGCCGAACTGGCCGACGCCGCCGGCCTCAGCATCGACTGGACGGACGCCAACGGGCGCCCGCAACGGGTCAGCCCGGAGGCCCAGCGGCAACTGCTGGAAGCCCTCGGCCACCCGGCCGCGGACCCACGGCAGATCGAGAGCAGTCTGGCCGAGCTGAAACAGCGTGCCGCCGAGGCCGCCACGCCGCCGCTGCTCACCGCCGAACTGGGCCAGCCGATCGCCATCCCCGGCCAGCGGGCGGACAGCGCCTACAAACTGACCCGCGAGGACGGCGAGACGCTCTCCGGCCGGCTGGACGACCAGGCCCGCGTGCCGGCCATCGACCTGCCCGGCTACCACCGCCTGGACATCGGCGACCAGCGCGTCACCCTGGCCGTGGCGCCGCCGGCCTGCCGCAGCGTCGAGGAGCTGTGCGGCAAGCGCCACGCCTGGGGCCTGACCGCCCAGCTGTACGCCCTGCGCCGCCCCGGCGACGGCGGCCTGGGCGACACCCGCGCCTTGGAGGACCTGGCCCGCCACGCCGCCAACCTGGGCGCCGACGCCCTGGCCATCAGTCCAGTGCACGCCATGTTCGCCGCCGCCCGCGACCACTACAGCCCCTACTCGCCCTCCAGCCGGCTGTTCTTCAACGTGCTGCACGCCGCGCCGGGCACCGTGCTCGGCAGCGACGCGGTGGCCCGCGCCATCGCCGCCTGCGGGCTGCAGGACGAGATGGCCCGCCTGGAGCGCGACGAGCTGATCGACTGGCCCGCCGTGAGCGAGGCCCGCCAGCGCCTGCTGGCCCAGCTCTACCGCGACTTCCGCGAGAGCGACGGCAGCCTGCTCGGCGACTTCACCTCCTTCTGCGACCAGGGCGGCGACGCCCTGCTCCAGCACTGCCGCTTCGAGGCGCTGCACGGCCACATGCTGCGCCGCGGCGAATCCGGCGACTGGCGCGACTGGCCCGAGGCGCTGCGCGACCCGCGCAACTCGGCCGTGACCCGCTTCGCCGCCGATTACGCCGACGAGGTCGGCCTGCACGCCTTCGGCCAGTGGCTGATCGCCCGCGGCCTGGAAAACGCGCAGACGGTCGCCACCGGCGCCGGCATGGGCATCGGCCTGATCGCCGACCTGGCGGTGGGCACCGCCTGCAGCGGCAGCCAGGCCTGGACCCGCCAGGACGAGCTGCTGCCCCGGGTCACGGTCGGCGCGCCGCCGGACATCCTCAACCGCGCCGGGCAGAACTGGGGAGTGTCCGCCTTCTCCCCCGACGGCCTGCGCCGCCACGGCTTCCGCGCCTTCATCGAAATGCTCCGGGCCAACCTGGCCCACGCCGGCGGCATCCGCATCGACCACATCATGGGCCTGCAGCGCCTGTGGGTGATCCCCCACGGCGCGGCCCCGCAGGACGGCGCCTACCTGCGCTACCCGCTCACCGACCTGCTGCGCCTGCTGGCGCTGGAATCCCACCGCCACCGCGGCCTAGTCATCGGCGAGGACCTGGGCACCGTGCCCGAGGGCCTGCGCGAGGAACTGGCGCGGCGCAACATCCTCGGCATGCGCGTGCTGCTGTTCGAGCAGCAGGACGGCCGCTTCGTGGCGCCGCGCCAGTGGCCGCGCGACGCCCTCGCCACCAGCACCACCCACGACCTGCCGAGCCTCAAGGGCTGGCTGGCCGGCCACGACATCGACTGGCGCCTGCGCGCCGGCCACAGCCACGCGGACCAGGAAGACGGCGACCGCGCCGAACGCCGCCGCGAGCGCGCGGCGCTGGTCGAGGCCCTGGGCGAACACGCCGGTCTGGCGGACGGCGAAGACGCCGAGGCCTGCCTGGAAGCCGCCATCGGCTACCTCGGCGGCACCCCGGCGCCGCTGGTGCTGCTGCCCCTGGAAGACGCCCTCGGCGACAACCAGCAGCCCAACCTGCCCGGCCCCGGCGACGAGCACCCCAACTGGCGCCGGCGCCACGCCCTGGCGGTGCGCGAACTGCTGGACACCGAAGCCACCCGGCGGCGCCTGCAACGCCTCGCCGACGCGCGCCGGGAGGCCGCCGATGACTGACCTGCGCGCCACCCTGCGCCTGCAGTTCCACCAGGGCTTCACCCTGCACGACGCAGTGCCCCTGGTGCCCTACTTCTCGCGCCTGGGCATCAGCCACGTGTACGCCTCGCCGCTGCTCACCGCGCGGCCCGGCTCCATGCACGGCTACGACGTGGTCGATCCGACCCGGATCAACCCCGAGCTGGGCGGCGAGCCCGGCCTGGTGCGCCTGGTCGAGGCCCTGCGCGATCGCGGCATCGGCCTGATCCTCGACATCGTGCCCAACCACATGGCGGTCGGCGGCGACGCCAACCCCTGGTGGCTGGACCTGCTGGAATGGGGCCAGGACAGCCCCTTCGCCAAGTTCTTCGACATCCAGTGGCACTCCCACGACCCGCTGCTGGCCGGCCAGCTGCTGGTGCCCTTCCTGCGCAGCGACTACGGCGAAGTGCTGGCCAACGGCGAAATCCCCCTGCACTTCGACCCGGAGCGCGGCACCTTCTACGCCCAGCACTTCGAGCACCGCCTGCCGCTCACCCCGCCGAGCTACGGCGAGATCCTGCGCGGCAGCGAGGACGGTGCGCTGATGCTGCTGGGCGCACGCTTCGAGGCCCTGCGCGACGCCCCCGACGCCTGGCAGACGGCCCAGGGCCTGTGCGCCGAACTGGCCCAGCTGGGCCGCCCGGAGGCCGGCGGCGATGCCGTGCGCCACGCCCTGGCCCGCTACCGATGCGACAGCGAGGAAGGCCTGCAGCGCCTGCACCGGCTGCTGGAGCGCCAGCACTACCGGGTGGCCAGCTGGCGCACCGCGGCGGACGACATCAACTGGCGCCGCTTCTTCGACATCAACGAACTGGGCGGCCTGCGGGTCGAGCGCCCGGAAGTCTTCGAGCTGACCCACGCCAAGATATTCCAGCTGATCGAACAGGGCCTGGTCGACGGCCTGCGCATCGACCACGTAGACGGCCTGGCCAACCCGCGCGCCTACTGCCGGCGCCTGCGCCGCCGCGTCGACCTGCTGCTGGCCGGGCGGCCACAGCCCGAGCAGGGCTTCCCGATCTACGTGGAGAAGATCCTCGGCCACGGCGAGCAGTTGCCCGGCGACTGGAACACCTCCGGCTGCACCGGCTACGCCTTCATGAACCAGGTGTCCCTGCTGCAGCACGACCCGCGCGGCGAACAGCCGCTGCGGGCACTGTGGAGCGAGCTGAGCGGGCGCCCGGCGGCGTTCGAGGACGAGGCGCTGGAAGCGCGCCGCCTGGTGCTCACCACCTCCCTGACCGGCGACCTGGAAGAAGTGGCCCAGGGCCTGCTCCAAGTCGCACGCAACGACATCGCCACCCGCGACCTGACCCTGGCCTCGATCCGCCGCGCGCTGCTCGAACTGATCGTGCACTTCCCGGTATACCGCACCTACGCCAACGCCTGTGGCCGCTCCGAGCAGGACCGCCAGGTGTTCGGCCAGGCCCTGGAAGGCGCGCGCCGGACCCTGGCCGAGGCCGACTGGCCGCTGCTCGAACACCTCGACCGCTGGCTCGGCGGCCAGCCGCTGCACGAACTGCCGCCGGGCCGCCCGCGCAAGCTGCGCGCCCGGGTGCTGGGGCGCTTCCAGCAGCTCACCTCACCGGTGGCGGCCAAGGCGGTGGAAGACACCGCCTGCTACCGCGCCGGCGTGCTGCTGTCGCGCTACGACGTGGGCTTCGACGCCGAGCACTTCAGCTACCCGGCGGAGCACTTCCACCAGTGCTGCGGTGAACGCGCCGCGCGCCTGCCGGACAACCTGCTGGCCACCGCCACCCACGACCACAAGCGCGGCGAGGACAGCCGCGCGCGCCTGGCGGTGCTGAGCGAGCGCGCCGACTGGTACGCCGAGCGGGTGCGCAGCTGGCGCGAGCTGGCCGCACCGCTGCGCGCCGGCCTGCAAGAAGATGCACCGGACGCCGGCGAGGAACTGATCCTCTACCAGGCCCTGCTCGGCAGCTGGCCGCTGGACCTCGACGCGGACGATGACGCCGGTCTGCGCGCCTATCTGGAGCGCCTGCTCACCTGGCAGCGCAAGGCCCTGCGCGAGGCCAAGCTGAACAGCAGCTGGAGCGCGCCGAACGAGGCCCACGAGGCGGCCTGCCACACCTTTCTCGAACGCCTGCTGACCGCGCCGGAAGGCCGCGAACTGCGCGGGGAGCTGGCCGACGCGGTGGCCACCATCGCCCCGGCCGGCGCCCTCAACGGCCTGGCCCAGTGCCTGCTGCGCCTGACCGCGCCCGGCGTGCCGGACCTGTACCAGGGTTGCGAATACTGGGACTTCAGCCTGGTCGACCCGGACAACCGCCGTCCGGTCGACTTCACCGCCCGCGTCGAGTCCCTCGACGGCCTGGCCGAACCGGGCGAGCTGCTCGAACACTGGCGCGACGGCCGGGTCAAGCAATGGCTGATCGCCAGTGTCCTGGCCCTCCGCCACGCCCGCCACCCGCTGTTCGCCCGGGGCGACTACCGGCCGTTGGTGATCGAGGGCGAACACGCCGAGCGGGCGCTGGCCTTCGTCCGCCGCCTGGGCGACACCCATCTGGTGGCCGTGGTGCCGCACCTGGCCACCGGCCTGCTGGGCGACCAGGCCCTGCCCCACGTGCCCGCCGAACGCTGGGGCGACACCCGCGTGGTGCTGCCGCCGGAACTGGCGGGCCTGAGCCTGACCAGCATCCTGCCGCCCGGGCAACTGGACAATCGCGGCCACCTGCCGCTGGCCGAAGTGCTGGCGCAGTTCCCCGTCAACCTGCTCTGCCTCAAACCCCATCTCCAGGAGCCTAGCCATGAGCATCGATGAACAACGCGTCCGCGAATTCGCCTACCAGATCTGGGAATCCGAGGGCAAACCCGCCGGCCAGGAAGAACGCCACTGGGCAATGGCACGCAAGCTGGCCGAGGCCGAAGCGGTCAGCGAACAGCTGCCGGCCGCGCCCAGGCCACGCCGCATCAGCAAACCCAAGGCGGTGACCCTGGCCGAGGCGGAAGCCCAGGCCGCCAACCCCGCCGACAAACCCGCGCTGCTGAAGAAGCCGCGCGCCCCGCGCAACAAGGCCTGAGGCCCACCCATGAAAGCCACACGTTCGCGTATCGCCGAAGGCCACCCCTTCCCCCTGGGCGCCACCTGGGACGGGCTGGGCGTCAACTTCGCGCTGTTCTCGGCCCACGCCACAAAAGTGGAACTGTGCCTGTTCGACGAACAGGGCCAGACCGAACTGGAGCGCATCGAGCTGCCCGAGTACACCGACGAGATCTGGCACGGCTACCTGCCCGACGCCCACCCCGGCCAGGTCTACGGCTACCGGGTGCACGGCCCCTACGAACCGGACGCCGGCCACCGCTTCAACCCCAACAAGCTGCTCATCGACCCCTACGCCAAGCAGCTGGTGGGGCGGCTCAAGTGGTCCGAGGCGCTGTTCGGCTACACCATCGGCCATCCGGACGATGACCTCAGCTTCGACGAACGCGACAGCGCGGCCTTCGTGCCCAAGTGCAAGGTGATGGACCCGGCCTTCACCTGGGCCGAACAGGCGCCGATCCGCGTGCCGTGGGACAGCACCATCCTCTACGAGACCCACCTGCGTGGCATCAGCATGCGCCACCCGGCCGTGCCCGAGCACCTGCGCGGCACCTGCGCCGGGCTGATGAACCCGGAGCTGCTCAAGCACATCCGCTCGCTCGGCGTCTCCAGCATCGAACTGCTGCCGGTGCATGCCTTCGTCAACGACCAGCATCTGCTGGAAAAGGGCATGAACAACTACTGGGGCTACAACAGCATCGGCTTCTTCGCCCCGCACCCGGCCTACCTCGCCAGCGGCAAGGTCAGCGAATTCAAGGAAATGGTCGCCCACCTGCACGACGCCGGCCTGGAGCTGATCCTCGACGTGGTCTACAACCACACCGCCGAGGGCAACGAGCGCGGCCCGACCCTGTGCATGCGCGGCATCGACAACGCCAGCTACTACCGCCTGATGCCGGACGACCGACGCTACTACATCAACGACTCCGGCACCGGCAACACCCTCGACCTGTCCCACCCCTGCGTGCTGCAGATGGTCACCGACTCGCTGCGCTACTGGGCCACCGAAATGCGCGTGGACGGCTTCCGCTTCGACCTGGCGACCATCCTCGGCCGCTACGCCGACGGCTTCGACGAGCGCCACAGCTTCCTCGTCGCCTGCCGCCAGGACCCGGTGCTGAGCAAGGTCAAGCTGATCGCCGAACCCTGGGACTGCGGCCCGGGCGGCTACCAGGTCGGCGGCTTCCCGCCCGGCTGGGCCGAGTGGAACGACAAGTTCCGCGACAACGTGCGCGCCTTCTGGAAGGGCGACGAAGGCCAGCTGGCCGAGCTGGCCAGCCGCCTCACCGCCTCCGGCGACCTGTACAACCAGCGCGGCCGGCGACCGTTCGCCTCGGTCAACTTCATCACCGCCCACGACGGCTTCACCCTGCGCGACGTAGTCTCCTACGACCACAAGCACAACGAGGCCAACGACGAAGACAACCGCGACGGCACCGACCACAACATCTCCTGGAACCACGGCAGCGAAGGACCCACCGACGATCCGGAAATCCGCGAACTGCGCCTGCGCCAGATGCGCAACCTGCTGGCCACCCTGCTGTTCTCCCAGGGCACGCCCATGCTGCTGGCCGGCGACGAGTTCGGCCGCACCCAGCAGGGCAACAACAACGCCTACTGCCAGGACAACGAACTGAGCTGGGTCGACTGGAACATCGACGAGGAAGGCCAGGAACTGATCGCCTTCACCCGGCGCCTGATCGCCCTGCGCCGGGCCTACCCCATCCTCCGCCGCGGACGCTTCCTGGTCGGCCACTACAACGAGGAACTGGGGATCAAGGACGTCACCTGGCTGACCCCGGACGGCGCGGAGATGGGCGAAGAACAGTGGCACGACGGCGAGGCGCGCTGCATGGGCATGCTCATGGACGGCCGCGCGCAACCCACCGGCATCCGCCGCAGCGGCGCGGACGCCACCCTGCTGCTGATCCTCAACGCGCACCACGAAGCGGTGGACTTCCTCCTCCCGGAAGTCGCCGAAGGCTCGGCCTGGACCAACCTGCTCGATAGCAACCAGCCGCGCCAGCGCACCACCGAGCACCTGCCGTTCGACAGCCGCTATCAAGCCGCTCCGCGCTCGTTGCTGCTGTTCAAGCTGGAGAAGGAAAGCGAGTGACGTAGGGTACGCCGTGCGCACCGATGCTCCGAGGCGGTGCGCATGGCGCACCCTACGACAGGTCGCGCAAAAATCCTGATTTCCTCCGGGCCATCAGCAACCCGGAGGAATTCCCGCTCACTGTGTAGCCCGGATGAAATCCGGGGATGATCCGCTGCCTGGTCCCGTAGGGTGCGCCATGCGCACCAATGGCGCCGGGATGGTGCGCGCGGCGCACCCTGCGAATCACCCGTCCAGGTCTCAAAAAACCCTGAACCGCCTCCACCCCCTCCAGTCCCAACCTGAGTAGGCGCCGCGAACGCGGCGGCGTCACTTTCGACACAGGGGGACGACATGAAAACCAGCGAAATCATCACCCGCACCGTGCGTCCCACCGAAGACACCGTGCTGCGCGGCGGCGCGCAGGCCCATTGAGGCCCACGGGCCGTGCCGGACGGAGGACAGCCGAGATGAAAGCCGTGGTATTCCATGACGTGGGCGACATCCGCCTCGACGACGTTCCCGAGCCCACGCTGCAAGCGCCCACCGATGCCATCGTCCGCATCACCGCGTCGGCCATCTGCGGCACCGACCTGCACTTCGTGCGTGGCACGGTCAGCGGCATGGCCAAGGGCACCATCCTCGGCCACGAGGGCGTCGGCATCGTCGAAGCCCTCGGCGAGGACGTGCGCAACCTGCAGGTCGGCGACCGGGTGGTGATCCCCTCGACCATCGCCTGCGGCAACTGCGCCTACTGCCGCGCCGGCTACTACGCCCAGTGCGATGACGCCAACCCCAACGGCAAGCAGGCCGGCACGGCCTTCTTTGGCGGCCCCTCGGCCTCCGGCCCGTTCCACGGGCTGCAGGCCGAGAAGGCGCGCATTCCCTTCGCCCACGTCGGCCTGGTGCGGCTGCCCAGCGAGATCAGCGACGACCAGGCGATCCTGCTCTCGGACATCTTTCCCACCGGCTACTTCGGTGCGGAGATGGCCGAGATCACCCCCGGCGACACCGTGGCCGTGTTCGGCTGTGGCCCGGTCGGCCAGTTCGCCATCGCCAGCGCCAAGCTGCTCGGCGCCGCCCGGGTGTTCGCCATCGACCATCTCGAAGACCGCCTGCGCATGGCCCGCCAACAGGGTGCAGAAGTGATCGACTTCGACCGCGAGGACCCGGTGCAGACCCTGCGCCGGCTGACCAACGGCATCGGCGTGGACCGCGCCATCGACGCCGTCGGCGTGGACGCCGAGTGCCCCTGCCACGCCACTGCGCCGCAGGTCGGCGCGTTCCGCGAGGAGATGGCCGAGGTCGCCCCCAACACCCACCCGGACGGCGCCACCTGGCACCCCGGCAAGGCGCCGAGCCAGGCCCTGCAGTGGGCCGTGGAGGCGCTCGACAAGGCCGGCACGCTGTCGATCATCGGCGTCTATCCGGAGCAGGCGCGGCACTTCCCGATCGGCATGGCGATGAACAAGAACCTGACGATCAACATGGGCAACTGCCATCACCGCAAGTACATCCCGCAGTTGATCGACCTGGTGCTCAACCGCCGTATCGACCCGGCCAAGATCCTCACCCAGGTCAAGCCGATGAGCGACGCCATCGAGGCGTTCAAGGCCTTCGACCGGCGCGACGCGGGCTGGATCAAGGTCGAGCTGCACCCGCAGATGCAGCTGGGCGTGGGCAGCGAGGAACGGATCGAGCGGCAGCCCCTGGACGACGCCATCGAGAACTCCCCAGCGCCCCGCCGGCCATGACGGCGCCCAGGCACCGCTGGAGAAACCCGGCAGAACGAGCGACCCCGGAGAAAAGGACCCGAGAGACTCCATGAGCGATATCCGCATCGGCATTTCAGGCTGGCGCTACGCCCCCTGGCGTGGCGACTTCTACCCCAAGGGGCTGGTCCAGCGCCGGGAACTGGAGTTCGCCTCACGGCAGGTCAACAGCATCGAGATCAACGGCTCCTTCTACGGCCTGCAGACGCCCGAGCGCTACGCCGGCTGGTACGCCGAGACGCCCGAGGACTTCGTCTTCAGCGTCAAGGCGCCGCGCTACATCACCCACGTGCTGCGCCTGCGCGAGCCGGCCCAGCCGCTGGCCAACTTCTTCGCCTCCGGGCCGCTGCAACTCAAGGACAAGCTGGGCGCCTTCCTCTGGCAGTTCCCGCCCAGCCTGCGCTTCGATGCCGTGCTGTTCGGCGACTTCCTCGCCCAGTTGCCGCGCGACACCGAGCAGGCCCGCGCCTGCGCCCGTCACGCCGAGGCCCGGCTGCATCGGCCCGGCTACCTGGAAGCGGCGCCGGACGCCGCCCTGCGCCACGCCGTGGAAATCCGCCACGACAGCTTCGCCACGCCCGCCTTCGTCGAGCTGCTGCGCCGGCACCAGGTGGCCCTGGTGGTGGCGGACACCGCGGGCAAGTGGCCCTGCGCCGAGGACGTCACTGCCGACTTCCTCTACCTGCGCCTGCACGGCGACTCGGAACTGTACGCCAGCGGCTACACGCCCCAGGCGCTGCGCCGCTGGCAGGCGCGCATCGAGGCCTGGACCACCGGCGAGCAGCCGGACGACGCCCGCCTGATCGACCCCGGGCACAAGCCGGCCAAGCGCCGGCGCGACCTGTACTGCTACTTCGACAACGACGTGAAGGTGCGCGCGCCCTACGACGCGCGCCACCTGCTGGAAAGCCTGGGGCTGTCGCCCCGCCCACGCCAAGGAGCCCAGGCATGAGCGATTCCGTGCCGATCATGACCGTCGACAGCGCCCCCGCGGTACACCGGATCAAGGTGCTGACGATCAACACCCACAAGGGATTCACCCCGCTCAACCGGCGCTTCATCCTGCCGGAACTGCGGGTGGCGGTGCGCGCCACCGGCGCCGACCTGGTGTTCCTCCAGGAAGTGCTCGGCGCCCACCAGCGCCACGCCCGGCGCCACGACAACTGGCCGCAGACGCCGCACTACGAGTTCCTCGCCGACAGCATGTGGCCGCAGTTCGCCTACGGCCGCAACGCGGTCTACCCGGACGGCGACCACGGCAATGCGCTGATGAGCAAGTTCCCCATCAGCCACTACGAGAACTTCGACGTGTCCATCGGCGTGGTCGAGCAGCGCGGCCTGTTGCACTGCGTGCTGGACGTGCCCGGCCCGCGCCAGGTGCACGCCATCTGCGTGCACCTGGGCCTGCGCGAAGGCCATCGCCGGCAGCAGCTGGCCCTGCTCTGCGGCCTGCTGGAGCGGCTGCCGGCGGACGACCCGGTGATCGTCGCCGGCGACTTCAACGACTGGCGCCTGCGGGCCGGCGCGATTCTCGCCGAACAGGGCCTGCACGAAGTCTTCGCCAGCCAGTTCGGCGAGCCGGCCAGGAGCTTCCCCGCCCGCTGGCCGATGCTGCGCCTGGACCGCATCTACGTGCGCAACGCCACCAGCCATGAGCCGGTGGTGCTGTCCAGCCACCCCTGGTCCCACCTTTCCGACCATGCCCCCCTGGCCGTGGAGATCCACCTATGAGTTACGACTGGCGCGAAGGCAATCAGGTAGGGCTGCTGATCAACGGCGAGGAATACTACCCCCGGGTGTTCGAGTGCATCCGCGCAGCCCGCCACGAGGTGCTGATCGAGACCTTCATCATCTACGAGGACAAGGTCGGCAACGAGCTGCAGCAGGTGCTGATCGACGCCGCCCGCCGCGGCGTGCGGGTGGAGCTGACCGTGGACGGCTACGGCACCGCCGAGCTAAGCCGCGAGTACGTCGCCGCCATGACCGGCGCCGGGGTCAACATCCACGTGTTCGACCCCAGCCCGCGCCGGTTGGGCGTGCGCACCAACCTGTTCCGCCGCCTGCACCGCAAGATCGTGGTGATCGACGGCGAGCGCGCCTTCGTCGGCGGCATCAACTACTCGGCCGACCACCTGGGCGATTTCGGTCCGATGGCCAAGCAGGACTATGCGGTGGAAGTCACCGGGCCGATCGTCGCCGACCTGCACCGCGCCAGCCTGCGCCTGATGCGCCCGGCGCTGGACGCGCCCAGCGAGGTGCGCCCGCAGACCGACCCGGCCGGCAGCGCGCGCATGCTGCTGTCGATACGCGACAACGAGCGCCACAGCCGGGACATCGAGACCCAGTACCTGCAGGCCATCCGCTCGGCCAGGCAGCGGCTGGTGGTGGCCAACGCCTACTTCTTCCCCGGCTACCGCCTGCTGCGCGAGATGCGCAACGCGGCGCGCCGCGGCGTGCGCGTCACCCTGATCCTCCAGGGCCAGCCGGACATGCCCTGGGCCCGGGGCTTCTCGCGCCTGCTCTACAACTACCTGCTGCGCGACGGGGTGGAAATCTTCGAATACTGCCAGCGGCCGCTGCACGGCAAGGTGGCGCTGGCCGACGACGAGTGGACCACGGTGGGCTCCAGCAACCTCGACCCACTCAGCCTGGCGCTGAACCTGGAGGCCAATCTGATCATCCGCGACCGCCGCTTCAACCGGCAGCTCCACGACCACCTGCAGGGGCTGGCCGGCGACCACTGCAAGCGCATCAGCCTGGAGCGCGCCATCCGCGGCTATTGGTGGCGCGCGCCGCTGATCTTCCTGTGCTTCCACTTCACCCGGCTGTTCCCGGCCATCGCCGGCTGGTTCCCGGCCCATGCCCCGCGGCTGGCGTCGCTGCACCCCGAGCCGGCGGACGCGTCGGAGAACATCTACCCGCAGGGCAAGGCATCATGAGCCAGCAGACCCAGACCAACCCCTGGCTGCGCTGGGGCAAGCGCCTGCTCACGGCGCTCTTCTTCATCCTGGTGCCGGTGCTGCTGTTCATGCTGGTGAAGAACCTCGAATGGAGCGAGGTGGTGCAGGCGCTGAAGAGCTACAGCCCGCTGATGCTGGCGGGCTGCGTGGCGATCACCGCCACCAGCTTCCTGCTGTTCAGCAGCTACGACCTGCTCGGCCGCGCCTACACCGGCCACCGCCTGCCGGCACGGCAGATCCTGCCGCTGACCTTCGTCTGCTACGCCTTCAACCTCAACCTCAGCTCCTGGGTCGGTGCCATCGCCCTGCGCTACCGGCTGTATTCACGGCTGGGGCTCGGCGTGGCCACCGTCACCCGCATCCTCACCTTCAGCCTGATCACCAACTGGCTGGGCTACATGATCCTCGCCGGCGGGGTGTTCTCCCTGCGCCTGGTGCGCCTGCCCGAGCAGTGGGAGATCGGCGCCACCGCGCTGCAGGCGATCGGCATCGGCCTGCTGCTGGTCGCCGCCACCTACCTGCTGGCGTGCCGCTTCGCCACGCGCCGCTCCTGGTCCTGGCGCGACCACGAGGTGACCCTGCCGTCGCTGAAGCTGGCGCTGGCCCAGGCCGGCATGTCCATGTGCAACTGGTCGCTGTCCAGCCTGCTGGTGTTCCTGCTGCTGCCCAAGGGCGTCGACTACCCCACAGTGCTCGGCATCATGCTGGTCAGCAGCATCGCCGGGGTGGTCACCCATATTCCCGCCGGGCTCGGCGTGCTGGAGGCGGTGTTCATCGCCATGCTCCAGGACCAGGTGCCCAAGGGCGCCGTGCTGGCCGCGCTGATCGGCTACCGCGCCATCTACCTGCTGCTGCCGCTGCTGGTGGCCGTGGTGGTTTACCTGGTGCTGGAGAAACGGGCGAAGAAACTGCGGCAAAAATCGGAACGCGCCGGCCGGCTGGAGTCGGAAGGCGCCTGAGTTGGTGTATAACGGCGCGCTGAACCCTCAGCGCCCGTACCGCCATGCTTCTTGTCGCCCGCCGCAATGCCGCGCCCACCGCCGAGCACGCCACCCATCACCTGTACGCCCTGCATCTGGACCGGGCGAGTACCACGCCTTTCGTCTTCTCCGAGTCCATCGGCGGCGGCCATGGAGAACGGGGCGGCAGCATCGCCCTGGGCCTGAACGATCTGGGGGGAACCGCAGAATTCGGAAAAAATCGTACGCTAAGCTAACGGTGTTCTCGTGACAGCTCTTTGACTAGGCTTTCTAAGGCCATTCTGATAGCCCTGACTTCCTGAAAAGCCATGGCTAAAATTTGTGCGGCTAAAAGGGATAACCGATGGTAAAGTAAGTTATCCCTGTCGAGATACTGAAAAGCGTTATCCTCGTTTTTCCCAAAACTGTTTTGCCAGTTCGCTCAGAGCGCTAGTTAACTGAGCGACAGATTTCGCACTTTGCAAATTATTCTGCCCGGTCTGTACATTGGTATCAGCAGCATCGCGTATATTGATAATACTGCGGTTTATGTCTTCACTTACTGCTCCCTGCTGCTCGACCGCAGTCGCTATTTGCGCGTTCATGTCGGTAATTTCGTTAACGCGTTGGCCAATTCCATCAAGAGCTGTAGCTGCTTCCTCTGCGTGAGCTACACTCGTGTGCGCTTGCCGACTACTTTGCTCCATGACTGTAACAGCGGATTGCGCTCGCTCTTGTAGAGCGCTGATCATGCTTTGAATATCCGTTGTCGATTGCTGTGTGCGAGCAGCAAGACTGCGAACCTCATCGGCGACAACAGCAAAACCACGCCCCTGCTCACCAGCACGCGCGGCCTCAATTGCTGCGTTGAGTGCCAACAAATTCGTTTGCTCGGCGATCCCTCGTATAACGTCAAGAACTTTTGATATCTCGTTACTTTGACCTTCAAGCTCATGAATAACCTGAGCGGCTTGCCTAATTTCACCTTCAAGGGCAGTGATTGACTGGCTTGTGTGGGCTACCAGACGCTGGCCAGATGCCGTCTCAGTGTCTGCTCTTCCGGCCGCATCTGCAGCATGCTGTGCATTGCTCGCAACCTCTTGAATGCTTGCCACCATTTGGTTTACTGCCGTTGCTATTTGATCTGTCTCTGCCTGCTGCTCAACTGTAAGTACATTGCTTGACTCAATATCCTTTAGTAGGCCTCGGGTGTGTTCGCTAAGCCGATTTGATGCATCACCTATGCGACCTACTATGGCGCCTGTTTCAGCTTGCATCATTCGTAAAGCAAACTCTATTTGGCCAAACTCATCGGTGCGCCCAGTGTAGAGGGATTGACTTAATGGGTTATTGGAAATATTCCTGGCTCTTTCAACCAGTCTTCCAAGAGGAGAGAGAATAGCCAAAACACTAACAGAGCTTAAGCTTCCTGACATTAAAGTGGCTAACAATAAGCTGCTTATTGATGTATCAGTAAGCATGCCGGCAGCCATTGCGCTTGATATAATACTACCCCATATGAGCAAGAGTATTTTCACGGAAAAGCTAGCAGCCAATTTCGGCCTGCGGCCTTCCCGCTTCTCAATTGAGCATATAATTTTTCCGCAGCCAAAACCTGCTCAGGTTCAGGCTTGGTCCTTACAGACTGGTATTCAACAATCGAACCATTCTTAGCTATTGGCGTTACATAAGCACTTACCCAATAGTGGTCGCCATTTTTACAGCGATTTTTTACTAGCCCCATCCATGAGCGGCCAGATTTTAATGTACTCCACATATGCTCAAATGCAGCAGGCGGCATATCTGGGTGTCTTACGATGTTGTGAGGCTGGCCTAATAGTTCTTCCTCAGTGAAACCACTGATTTTAATGAAGTCAGGATTAACGTACGTGATATGGCTTTGAGGGGAGGTAGTCGAAAGAATATTGGCATCTTTTGGGAGTTCTAAGTTTCGCCCCGTCACTGGTAAATTCTGGCGCATAAGAACCTCAAGGGTTGGCTGTTTTATTTTATTGTTTTCGGCATTAAGCCCAATTTCTTGAGCGTTACGATAAAGCTAGCATGGAAACGATAGGTGCAAGCAAGTTAAGGGTTGCATCGCGCATGTCAATCTAGGCTATACCCTAACTTGATGTCAGGCAGGGCCGCGCCGCTTCGTCAGAATAGAGTCTGCTTTCCCATTTTTTGACACATGCCCGCGAAGGTTATAGATTTCAGCCTGACAGAAATGGGCTTTGAGGCACAACGGAACAGAAAGTGCACTTAAGCCGCCTTCAACCAAGGAGACATCGTGCAGGGGCACCGCATCGGCTACGTCCGGGTCAGCAGCTTTGACCAGAACCCGGAACGCCAGCTGGAACAAACCCAGGTGAGCAAGGTGTTCACCGACAAGGCATCGGGCAAGGACACCCAGCGCCCCCAGCTCGAAGCGCTGCTGAGCTTCGTCCGCGAAGGCGATACAGTGGTGGTGCACAGCATGGATCGGCTGGCCCGCAACCTCGATGACCTGCGTCGCTTGGTACAGAAGCTGACTCAGCGCGGCGTGCGCATCGAGTTCCTGAAGGAGGGCCTGGTGTTCACTGGCGAGGACTCGCCGATGGCCAACCTGATGCTGTCGGTGATGGGGGCCTTCGCTGAGTTCGAGCGCGCCCTGATCCGCGAGCGGCAGCGTGAGGGCATCGCCTTGGCCAAGCAGCGTGGCGCGTACCGGGGCCGCAAGAAAGCCCTGTCCGATGAGCAGGCTGCTACCCTGCGGCAGCGAGCGACGGC
The DNA here is from genome assembly GCF_029837675.1 of Pseudomonas sp. GD04015. Lineage (NCBI taxonomy): Bacteria > Pseudomonadati > Pseudomonadota > Gammaproteobacteria > Pseudomonadales > Pseudomonadaceae > Pseudomonas > Pseudomonas sp. GD04015. Next base: position 55,266 of record NZ_JAOEEE010000022.1, read on the forward strand.
CGGCGAGCCCAAGGCGCAGCTTGCCCGCGAGTTCAACATCAGCCGGGAAACCCTCTACCAGTACCTCCGCACGGACGACTGACACATGCCGCGTCGCTTGATCCTCTCGGCCACGGAGCGGGACACCCTGCTTGCGCTGCCGGAAAGCCAGGATGACCTGATCCGCTACTACACCTTCAACGACTCCGACCTGTCGCTGATCCGCCAGCGACGCGGCGACGCCAACCGCCTCGGCTTCGCCGTGCAGCTCTGCCTGCTGCGCTACCCCGGTTACGCGCTGGGAACCGACAGCGAGCTGCCCGAGCCGGTCATCCTGTGGGTGGCGAAGCAAGTCCAGGCCGAGCCGGCGAGCTGGGCAAAGTACGGCGAGCGCGACGTGACCCGTCGCGAGCATGCCCAGGAACTGCGCACCTACCTGCAACTGGCCCCGTTCGGCCTGTCCGACTTCCGCGCCCTGGTGCGCGAGCTAACCGAGCTGGCCCAGCAGACCGACAAAGGCTTGCTGCTGGCCGGTCAGGCCCTGGAGAGCCTACGGCAGAAACGACGCATCCTGCCGGCGCTGAGCGTGATTGACCGGGCCTGCTCGGAAGCCATTGCGCGAGCCAATCGGCGGGTCTACCGCGCCCTGGTCGAACCACTCACGGACTCGCATCGGGCCAAGCTGGACGAGCTGTTGAAGCTCAAGGCCGGCAGCAGCATCACCTGGTTGACCTGGCTGCGCCAGGCACCGCTGAAACCCAACTCTCGGCACATGCTGGAACACATCGAGCGGCTGAAGACATTTCAGTTGGTGGACTTGCCCGAAGGCCTGGGCCGGCACATCCACCAGAACCGCCTGCTCAAGCTGGCCCGCGAGGGTGGGCAGATGACGCCCAAAGACCTCGGTAAGTTCGAGCCGCAGCGCCGCTACGCGACCCTGGCCGCCGTGGTGCTGGAGAGCACCGCGACCGTGATCGATGAGCTGGTCGATCTGCATGACCGCATCCTGGTCAAGCTGTTCAGCGGCGCGAAGCACAAGCATCAGCAGCAGTTCCAGAAGCAGGGCAAGGCGATCAACGACAAGGTGCGCCTGTACTCCAGGATCGGCCAGGCGCTGCTGGAAGCGAAGGAAAGCGGCAGCGACCCCTATGCCGCCATCGAGGCGGTGATTCCCTGGGACGAGTTCACCGAGAGCGTCAGCGAGGCCGAGCTGCTGGCCCGGCCGGAAGGCTTCGACCACCTGCACCTGGTCGGCGAGAACTTCGCCACCCTGCGCCGTTACACGCCGGCCTTGCTGGAGGTGCTGGAACTGCGCGCCGCGCCGGCCGCGCAAGGCGTGCTGGCAGCCGTGCAGACCCTGCGTGAGATGAACGCCGACAACCTGCGCAAGGTGCCGGCCGATGCACCCACGGCCTTCATCAAGCCGCGCTGGAAGCCGCTGGTGATCACCCCGGAAGGCCTCGACCGGAAATTCTACGAAATCTGCGCCCTGTCCGAGCTGAAGAACGCCCTGCGCTCCGGCGACATCTGGGTCAAGGGCTCGCGGCAGTTCCGCGACTTCGACGACTACCTGCTGCCGGCCGAGAAGTTCGCCGCACTCAAGCGCGAGCAGGCCCTGCCCCTGGCGATCAACCCGAACAGCGACCAGTACCTGGAAGAGCGTTTGCAGCTGCTGGACGAGCAGTTGGCCACCGTCACCCGCCTGGCCAAGGACAACGAGCTGCCCGATGCCATCCTCACCGAGTCAGGGCTGAAAATCACCCCGCTGGATGCGGCGGTGCCGGATCGGGCGCAGGCGCTGATCGACCAAACCAGCCAGTTACTGCCGCGCATCAAGATCACCGAACTGCTGATGGACGTGGACGACTGGACGGGCTTCAGCCGCCACTTCACCCACTTGAAGGACGGGGCCGAGGCCAAAGACAGGACGTTGCTGCTGTCCGCAATCCTCGGTGATGCGATCAACCTCGGGCTGACCAAGATGGCCGAGTCGAGCCCCGGCCTGACCTACGCCAAGCTGTCCTGGCTGCAAGCCTGGCACATCCGCGACGAAACCTATTCGGCGGCCTTGGCCGAGCTGGTCAACCACCAGTATCGCCACGCCTTTGCCGCCCACTGGGGCGACGGCACGACCTCATCCTCCGATGGCCAGCGCTTCCGCGCGGGTGGCCGGGGCGAGAGCACCGGGCACGTCAACCCGAAGTACGGTAGCGAGCCGGGACGGCTGTTCTATACCCATATCTCCGACCAGTACGCGCCGTTCAGCACCCGCGTGGTGAATGTCGGCGTCCGCGATTCCACCTATGTGCTCGACGGCCTGCTGTACCACGAGTCCGACCTGCGGATCGAGGAGCACTACACCGACACGGCCGGCTTCACCGATCACGTCTTTGCCCTGATGCACCTGCTAGGCTTCCGCTTCGCGCCGCGCATCCGCGACCTCGGCGAAACCAAGCTGTACGTGCCGCAGGGCGTGCAAGCCTACCCGACGTTGCGCCCGCTGATCGGCGGCACCCTGAACATCAAGCACGTGCGTGCCCACTGGGACGACATCCTGCGCCTGGCCAGCTCGATCAAGCAGGGCACCGTCACCGCCTCGCTGATGCTGCGCAAGCTCGGCAGCTACCCGCGCCAGAACGGACTGGCCGTGGCCCTGCGCGAGCTGGGCCGGATCGAGCGCACGCTGTTCATCCTGGACTGGCTGCAAAGTGTTGAACTGCGCCGCCGCGTGCATGCCGGCCTGAACAAAGGTGAGGCGCGCAACTCGCTGGCCAGGGCGGTGTTCTTCAACCGCCTTGGGGAAATCAGGGATCGGAGCTTCGAGCAGCAGCGCTACCGGGCCAGCGGCCTCAACCTGGTGACGGCGGCTATCGTGCTGTGGAACACGGTGTACCTGGAACGCGCCACCCAGGGGTTGGTCGAGGCCGGCAAGCCGGTGGACGGCGAGCTGCTGCAATTCCTGTCGCCGCTGGGCTGGGAGCACATCAACCTAACCGGCGATTACGTCTGGCGGCAGAGCCGCAGACTGGAAGACGGGAAGTTTCGGCCCTTACGGATGCCCGGAAAACCTTAGCGTACGATTTTTTCCGAATTCTGCGGGCTCCCCATCTGGAGCGCTGGGCGGGCGACTGGCGCGAGCATGTGCGCCTGGCGGGCGCGCCCCAGCTGGTGGCCGTGATCGAGGCTATGTACCCGTTACGTGTTGGTGGCGCCATTCTGCTCTTGTGGGAGCGGCCTTGGCCGCGAAATTCGCGGATAAATCCGCTCCCACAAGGCGTGCAACAACTAACGGGGACATAGCCATGATCGAGACAGCCCTCACAGCGGGCTCCCAGGCCGACCTCGTCGAACATCTGCTCCGTGAAGCCGGCCGGGAGCACGCATCATGATCACCATCCTCCCCGTCGAGGGCCCAGCGCCCACATTCGACCGCAGCTTCACCGTCACCGGGGAGCTGCGGCTCGGCTTCCACGAAGGCGCCTTCACCTACGACATCGTGGCCGTGGAACCCTACGAGAAGACCTACGCCGACGAAGACGAGGAAGACGGCGGCGAGCTGTTCGTCGCCTACCTGGACGGCCAGGTGGCCGGGACCCTCGTCCTGTCCGAGGCCTGGAACGGCTACGCGCTGATCGAAGACATCGCCGTCGCCCGCGACCTGCGCCGCGCCGGCGTGGCCAGCGCCCTGCTCCGCCACGCGATGGACTGGAGCCGGGCGCGCAAGCTGCCCGGCATCATGCTGGAGACCCAGCACAACAACGTGGCGGCCTGCCGCCTCTACGCACGCCACGGCTTCCGCCTCGGCGGCGTCGACCTCGACCTTTACCGCGGCCTGCCGCACCAGGGCCGCCACGAGATCGCCCTGTTCTGGTACTGGCACGCGGATCGGAGCGGTTCCGCCGACTGAGCGCGGTCTATTGCTCGGCTTCTTCGACGATCAGGTAGCGGTCGCCCCGCAGGTACAGATGATCGCCATCCCAGCCGATGTAGTCGCCCTGAGCGTCGGGGTCGAAGACCGAACCGGCGGGATGTAGCCTCATCGGCCCCCGGTAGGCCAGGTCGCCCGAGGCATGGCGAATCTCTGCCTGGTACAGATCGCCGGCCTTGCTGAGGGTCACGAACACCCCGCCGTCATGACCGCCGACCCAGAACGCTTGCTCTGCAACGGAGGTGGGCTTTGGTGGTGACTCATGGCTCTTGGAGATCTCTACATCACAACCAACGATGAGTGATAAAGCCATGAGGCAACAACATAGATTACGTACGAGGAGCATATCCATGGAAACATCCTAATATCGGCCTTTTCCTTCTATCTCGAGCAATCCATTCTTAAAATCGAGATCAGGAAAGCTGCTTCTGAATTCACTTATGTATGAATTTGGCCGTGGATCGACCATCCATGGGGTAGGCACACCAGCCTTTTCAGATATTTCTTTTACAAAGTGCATGCAATTATTAGTTGCCGTATCGTAGGCTTTACGACTGGCAGTGGCATTCTGAGCCTTGCGATGCTCAGCATGTTGCAGCATTTCATTATACTTGTTGCTCACTTCAATATATGCGCCCTCTATTCGTCCAGAATCCCCCGACACCTTGGAGATGGAAGAAAGAGCCGCTTTCAGAGTGGAGAAATCTATACCAGCAGAGGAAACCCTTACGTTAGGGAGATTTCTGGCTTTTCGCACAAGGCCTAAGTTTTCCGGCGGATCGTATCTGCCATATTCATAGTATTTACTCGTGCCGTTTCTTCCGTTTATGAAAAGGACACCCGCATGCCCTAGATTTGAAAGCTTGCTTTTGAAAGACGGCGTCTTGAAGTTATCCATTTTCATCCAAGGAAATATATCCACCTCGGACTCCTTGAATTCTATAGTAACCTTGTAATCAGGAAAAACAATTGGAATTAGTATGTCCATTTACACATTCCCAATGGATCGAAGTGCGAGTTTCTCTGTGATAGCAGCAACTCATATCAAGAGCATTTCGCAGCATCCATGCTCGCCGGTAAAGCTAAAGCACAAATATAATTTGAAATTCAAAATGAATCACTATCGATTTCGACCATTGTGAAATGGTTCGCCATTACTGGATCCGTAACAGAACAGGTGCTCAGAATCACACCCGCTCTCGGATAAGGGCTGCTAACCACATTCCCGCTCTGGCACACAGAGAAAACTGTCGCACTAGCACCATGCATTTGCCGCAGCTCGCCGACGGTTAGCCGGAAATCGCCTTGAACTCCCCCCCGCCCTTCGGTGGTCTACCCACCAGAGGCCTTCGGGCCAGGAAACCGGAGCGGGAGCATGAAGAAGTACGACTTTCTGGTCAGCTACATCCTCGACAACCAGCCGCAATCGACCACCGTGCAGGCGGACAGCCAGTCGCTGACCCCCGACCAGGCGCTGTTCTACCTGCGGTCCCTGCACAGCCGGGCGACTGCCGGGGCCATCACCGATGTGCAGGTGGCGCGGATCGACGTGGACAAGCTGCAAGACGCTCCCGCCCATCACCTGCAGCCCTGAGCGATGAAGAACCTCGAAACCTCGGCAACCAAGCTGGCCGTCTACGGCGCCCGGGGCAGCCTGGGCAGCGCGGTGCTGGTGGAGGCGCTGCACCGGCAGTACGAGGTCACGGCAATCGTCGACGAACTCAACGCACTGCAGGCGCGCCCCGGCCTGCGCACCAAAGGCGGCACGCCCGCCGACGCCATCGAGGTGAACCGCGCCGTGGCCGGGATGGACACCGTGGTCTGCCTGCTGGGCGAGGAACTGCCGGGCGACGCGCGGGACGACTTCCAGTTGGTGTTCAAGACCCTGCTGGCCCTGCTCGACGGCCTGGAGGTGGCCGGCGTGAAGCGCCTGCTGGTGGTCGACGACTTCGCCTGGCTCGATGAGGGCGGTGGCTCCGCCGCCGCCCCGGTATGCCACCTGCGCGAGCGGCTGATCGCCAGCCCGCTGGCCTGGACCCTGGTGGAGGCGCCCGTGCGCCCCGACGAGACGCTGGGGCCCGATGACTTCCTGCAACCGAGCGAGGCCGCCCAGGCCTTGCGCCGCTTCGCCGCGGGGCTGCTGGATGAGATGAACCTGGCGCTGCACGTTCGCGAGCGTGTGCGCATCGCAGAAGAAGGAGTCCGCTGATGGGACCGGAAAGCATCATTCTGCTCATGATCTCGGCCTGGTTTCTGGTAGCCGCCGCCATGCTCTGGGGCATGCTGCGCATCGCCCGCCGCCACGCCACCTACAGCCAGCCGCGGCCGGTGGAACGCGCGCCGGCGCCGCGCAACACTGGCAAGCGCCGCCCGGCACAACGGCCGAAGCTGCCGCGCCCGGTGCTGTCGCCGGCGTACCGGGCCGCGCATCACTTCGCGCACCGCTGACGGCCGACGAAATTCCCGGCACTCGCGGCGGGCAGCCCTGTCGAAAACGCCATTCCGAAAAGATCAACAAGGTAAGGCGAGAGATGAACAACGAGAGAATCTTCCGTGAAGCCCTGCTGGCGGCCCTGGTGGAGCACGCCGCGCATCACTTCGAGGAAGCCGCCCATTGCGCCTACGTCAACGGCCTGCAGGCGCGCACCCTGCTGACCAACTCCGGGCGCACCGAGCTGCGCCTGAGCCTGACCCGGCCGAGCGACGGCACCCCGTGCAGCTACCGCATCGGCGCCCTCGCGGAGCGTGGATTGGTGCTGCACGAGAAGGTCTATGGCGACGAAGTGGAGCGCCGCGAGGCATCGCTGGAGTCGATCCGCGACAGCCTGGTGGAAGACGAGCTGGCGGAATTCTTCATCAGGGCCACCGCCCTGCCGCTTGGCGCGATGGCGGAACTGCCGCGGCAACAGGGCGCGGCCTGACGCGCCCATGGAGATCCGAGCCATGCCTGTGATCGACGACGCCACTGCCCAACCCGCCCTGAGCGACGCCCTGGACGCGGTGCAGGTGCATTTCGAGGAAGCCGTCGACTATGCGCGGCACAACGGCCTGCTGGCCGAGGTGGCGCGCCAGGGCGGCGAACTGGCCCTGCGGCTCAAGCGGCCGAGCGATGGCGCGCCCTGCCACTACCGCATCGTCGCGCTGCCAGGCACCGCGCAGGTGCTGCACGAGAAATGCTACGGCGCCGAGACCGAGCGCCTGGAGGCGGCGCCGGACTCGGTCAACCAGACCGTGGTGGAGACCGAACTGGCCAGCTTCTTCATCCGGTCGGCGGCGCTGCCGCTGGACTACATTGCCCAGCGCCACCAGCCAGGTTTCATCTAGCGGTGGTGAACGCCACAGGGTGCACAGTGGGCACCGGGAGGCCACGCATGCCCGGTGCGCACGGCGCACCCTACGTCTGCACGGCAGCCGATCTCGAAGAAAGGTTGAACCCATTCAGGACCCGGCGGGTCCGTTGTGCGATCCCGATAATGGCCATCCGCCAAATCGCTGGTACGCAGCGATCGGCGGGATGCTAGTGTTCCCGCCACCTAAGCCCCTGCGACAAGGAAATCCGCGATGTCCGTCTCCGTGCTTGCCGAGCTGCTCAAACAGAACGAACAGAACCTGCTGGAAAAATGGATGGCCGCCCAGCGCGTCGCCGGCATCCGCGTCGACCTGATCGACGAGAACACCGTGGAGGAGAACTCCCGGGAGCTGATCAAGGCCTTCATCATGGCCCTCGCCCAGGGCTCGGACAGTATCGAGGACCCGGCCTGGAAGCCGCTCAAGGCGCAGCTCGAACGCCTGTCGGTGAGCCAGGCCCGCCAGGGCTTCAGCCCGTCCGAGACCGCCACCTTCGTGTTCTCCCTCAAGGAACCGCTGTTCGACCTGATACAGAACCAGGGCGAAAAGGCCATCGAACTGGTCTGGCTGCTCAGCAAGCTGATCGACAAGCTCGGTCTGTTCAGCCTCGAATACTTCATGGCCGGCCGCGAGCTGGTCATCCGCGAACAGCAGGAAAGCCTGCTGGAGCTGTCTACCCCCGTGGTCCAGCTGTGGGACGGCGTGCTGGCCGTGCCACTGATCGGGGCGCTGGACAGCAACCGCACGCAGATCGTGATGGAGGCGCTGCTGGAGAAGATCGTCGAGACCGAGTCCGACATCGCCATCATCGACATCACCGGCGTGCCGACCGTGGACACCATGGTCGCCCAGCACCTGCTCAAGACCATCACCGCCGCCAAGCTGATGGGCGCCAAGTGCATCATCAGCGGCATCCGCCCGCAGATCGCCGCCACCATCGTCCACCTCGGCGTGGAACTGGGCGACGTGGTGACCAAGGCCTCCCTGGTCGACGCCTTCAAGCTGGCCCTCAAGGAGCTGAACGTCCGCATGACCCGCGTGGAAAAGACGCGCTGAGGAGCCCGCCATGGTAGATCGCATTCCGATTCTCAAGATGGGCAGATACCTGCTGCTGAGCATCCAGGTGGACATGCACGACCAGCTGGCCATGGACCTGCAGGAAGACCTCACCGAGCAGATCGTGCGGCACAAGGCCAAGGGCGTGCTCATCGACATCTCTTCGCTGGAGATCGTCGACTCGTTCATCGGCCGCATGCTGTCCCACATCGCCAACGTGTCGAGGATCCTCGACGCCAAGGTCATCGTCGTCGGCATGCAGCCCGCGGTGGCCATCACCCTGGTCGAGCTGGGGCTGTCGCTGGATGGCATCGCCACCGCACTGAACATCGAAAAAGGCATGCGCTGGCTGGAAAACAGTGTCAGCGAGGACGATATCGCCGGGGAGCCCGAGAGTGACGAAGACACAGACGCTCCCACTGAAACAGGAAACTGACATCGTCCTCATCCGCCAGCAGGTGCGCAAGGCGGCCGAGGAGGCTCGCCTGGGCTTGGTCTCGCAGACCAAGATCGTCACCGCGGCCAGCGAGATCGCGCGTAACGCGCTGATCTACGGTGGCGGCGGCGAGTGCCTGCTCGAAACCACCCTGCGCAGCGGGCGCACCGCGCTGCGCCTGGTCATTTCCGACCAGGGTCCCGGCATCGCCGACATCGAACGCGCGCTGGTCGACGGCTACACCTCGGGCAGCGGCCTGGGGCTGGGCCTCAGCGGCTCGCGGAGGCTGGTGGACGAATTCTCTATCGAGAGCCAGCCCGGCCTCGGCACGACGGTGGAACTGTGGAAGTGGAAATGATCGAGCGCCCCCTCCAGTTCGCCCATGCGGTGACCCACGAGGCACACGCGGACGCCGTGCGCCGCGCCGTGGTCCGCCACGCCGGCCAGTTGTGCGATGACGAGACGCTGACCGGCCGCGTCGCCGTGGTGGTGCAGGAGATGGCGCGCAACCTGGTGCTGCACGCCAATGGCGGCGAAATGTTCCATTACCAGGACGACGAGCGCCTGGAGCTGCTGGCGGTCGACCGCGGCCCCGGCATGGCCGACGTCGCCCGCTGCCTCACCGACAGCTATTCCACCACCGGCACCCTGGGCGCCGGCCTGGGTGCCATCAGCCGGCTGTCCGACCGTTTCGACATCTACTCCCAGCCGGGCCAGGGCACGGTGGTGTTCGCCCAGTTCCGCTTCCGCCCGGTGCCGGCGCCACTGCTGTCGGCGGGCCTGTGCACGCCCTACCCGGGCGAAGAGGTCAGCGGCGATGCCTGGGCGGTGAAGGACAACCGCGTGCTGGTGTGCGACGGCCTCGGCCACGGCCACGCCGCCCACGCGGCCAGCGGCAAGGCGCGCCAGCTGTTCCTCCAGCACGACCCGGCGCTGCCGCTGGAGAACCTGCTCGAACGCCTGCACCGAGCGCTGGCCTCGACCCGCGGCGGCGCCGTGGCCCTGGCCGAGATACTGCCGGAGCAGGCCCAGGTGCGCTTCTGCGGCATGGGCAACATCGCCGGTGTGCTGCACGACGGCCGCAGCCGCAGCATGGTCTCCGGCAACGGCACGGTGGGCTACCGGATCGGCCGCATCCAGAGCTTCAGCTATCCCTGGTCGCCGGACACGCTGATGATGCTGGCGTCCGACGGCATCAATACCCGCCACGACCTGTCCGCCTACCCCGGCCTGGCCAGGCGGCATCCGGCGGTGATCGCCGCGGTGATCCACCGCGACTTCAGGCGCCATAACGACGACGCGACGGTGGTGGTGATGAAGCATGCATGACACACGGCGTATCGCCACCCTGCACATCCGCGAGGAAACCGACGTGGTCGCCTGCCGGCAGAGCGCCAAGCGCATCGCCGGCTGGCTCGAACTGCCCCAGCTGGAGCAGATCCGCTTCGCCACCGCCGTGTCGGAACTGGCGCGCAACGTGTTCCAGTACGCGGGCCAGGGCACCTTCCATTTCGACTTGGCGGAAAACGCCGCCGGCCAGCTAGCCGGCCTCTGCTTCGAGGCCGTGGACCAGGGTCCGGGCATCGCCGCGATAGAGCGCATCCTCGACGGCAGCTACGTCTCGCCCACCGGCATGGGTATCGGCCTGCGCGGCGCCCAGCGGCTGATGGACGACTTCGACATCGAGACCTCGGCCAGGGGCACCCGCATCCGCGCACGCAAGCTGATCCATCCGCCCCGCCCCTTCCCCACGCCGTCGCGGATCGGCGCGATCCGCGACCAGTTGCAGGACGAAGGCGCGGCCGACCCCTACATCGAGCTGCAAGTGCGCGGCACCGAACTGATGCTGACCGCCGCCGAGCTGCAGACCAAGCAGCAGGAGCTGGAAGCTACCAACCAGGAGCTGGAAAACACCAACAAGGGCGTGGTGGCGCTCTATTCCGAGCTGGAGAAGGCCACCGAGGAAGTGCGCGAGGCGAGCGAGTCGAAGAGCCGCTTCTTCGCCAACATGACCCACGAGATCCGCACGCCGATCAACATCGTCGAGAACATCAGCAAGCTGCTGCTCAAGGGTATCGACGGCCCGCTCAATCCCGAGCAGTACAAGCAGGTGTCGTTCATCAGCGACGCGGCCTCCGAGCTGTCCGACCTGGTCAACGAGCTGCTCGACATCTCCGAGGCCGAGTCCGGGCGCATCGAGATCACGCCGGTACGCTTCACCCTCGGCGATTTCGTCGAGCAGCTGCGCCAGTTCGTCGGTGCGCTGTCCCAGCGCTTCCCGGCGCTGGACTGGGAAGTGGCCGGCGCGCCGCATGACGTGGAGCTGGAGACCGACCGTCACCGGCTGTTCCAGATCATGCGCAACCTGATCGGCAATGCCTTCAAGTACACCCCGTCCGGCCGGGTCTGCGTGCGCGCCTACCTGCCGGACGAGGACAGCGTCGAGTTCCTGGTGGAAGACACCGGCATCGGCATCGCCCCGGAGAACCACGCCCGGGTGTTCGAGGAATTCCTCCGCGTGCGCAACCCGAGCCGCACCCAGATCCAGGGCACCGGCCTCGGCCTGCCCCTGGCGCGGCGCCTGGCCGCCCTGTTGCATGGCGAGATCAGCCTGAACAGCGAGCTGGGCCAGGGCAGCCGCTTCCTGCTGCGGGTCGACCGCCGCCACGGCAGCGTCGACGGCGAACCGGCCACGCTCGACCTCGAGGGCATCAACATCCTCCTGATCGACGACAGCGAAGCCGACCGCTACCTGCTCTCGCGCCTGCTGCAGCCCTACCACCCGGTGATCATCGAGGCCGTCACGGCGGCGTCGAGCATCGACAAGCTGCACGCCATCCGCCCGGACATCATCTTCCTCGACCTCGACCTGCCGGACATCGCCGGCGAGGACCTGCTGGAGAGCATGGACTGGAGCATGCACGCGCGGGTCCTGGTCAATACCGCCAAGGCGCTCGACGACACCATGCTGGAGCGCCTCGGCCGCCAGTGCCGGGCTATCCTGCACAAGTCCCGTCCCGATTACCCGGAGCAGGTCCTGCACCATGTGCGGCGCCTGGCGGAGGAGCAACGCGATGCGTACTAGACGAGTCCTCATCGTCGACGACATGGAAGCCAACCGCTACGTGCTGCGCAAGATCCTCGCCAGCGAGTCGAACTTCCAGATCCTCGAGGCCGGCACCGGCGCCGCGGGCCTGGCGCTGATGGTCGAGGGCGTCGACCTGGTGATCCTCGACATCAACCTGCCGGACATGACCGGCTTCGAGCTGATCCAGCGGGCCGAGCAGGTCCTCGGCCCGGCGCGCCTGCCGGCGATCATCAACATCTCCGCCACCTTCATCAGCGGCAAGGACAAGGCCACCGGTCTCAACACCGGCGCCCGTGCCTACCTGACCCACCCGATCAACCCGGAAGAGGTCATGGCCACCATCACCAGCCTGCTCAAGAGCAACACCCGGCTGGAGCGGGTCGAGCGCCAGCGCAACTGGGCCGAGGCGCGCAACGAGCAGTTGGGCAAGGAAAAGATCATGCTCGAACGCTTCATGCGCTCGTTCAGCCACGACCTGCGCTCGCCGCTGGCCGCGGCGGTGATGGCCACCGGCCTGATGCAGCGCAACCCGGCGCGGCGCACCGAGCAACTGCTGGACGTGCTGCAGGAGAACCTCAAGCGTATCGACGAAATGGTGGCCAACCTGCTGGACATCTCCCACGTCAGCGTCGGCGGCGGCATCAAGCTCAGCGGCGAGCCGCTGGAGCTGCCCGCCCTGCTGCGCGATGCCACGGCCAACCTGGCGCTGCAGGTGGAGAACCCGCTGCAGCTGCGCATCGACGAGGACTCGGGCGTGGTGGAATGGGACCGGGCGGCCTTCCTGCGGATTCTCGACAACCTGGTGGGCAACGCCGCCAAGCACGGCGTCGAGGGCGAACCCATCCACATCGAGCAGCGCCGCGAGGGCGACTGGGTGCGGCTGGTGGTCAGCAACCGGGGAGCGTTCCCCGAGGAAGTGCTGAGCAACCTCGCCACGCCCTACTTCATCTCCAGCCGCAGCGACACCAAGGGCTGGGGCCTGGGCCTGCCGATCGTCAAGGCGCTCATCGAAAGCTTCGGCGGCCAGGTGCGCTTCGGCAACGCCGACGGCATGGCCCAGGTCGAGCTGCAGTTGCCGGTGTCGATCAGGTAGTAGCCCCTGCGCGGCCTCGAAAGGCGCATCTTGCGATTGCTGTCAGCAGATAGGCCGCGCGAACCGAGAAAGATGAGCAATGAAAAACGCCCGGGCATGCCCGGGCGTTTTCGTTTACAGAAGGGATCAGCCTGCCGCCTTAGCCTCCTCGGCCAGTTCCTTGCCGTGGGCGTAGTTGACCCACCAGCCGAAGGCGGCGGCGGTGAAGAACATGAAGAAGCTGTAGATGGCCGCCGGGATGCCCATGGTCGGGTTGTTCAGCAGCGACGGGCTCAGCGCCAGGGCGATGGCCAGGGTGCCGTTGTGGATGCCGATCTCCATGCCGATGGCCACGGCCTGGCGTTGCGGCAGCTTGAGCAGGCGCGGGACGAAGTAGCCGACCCCCAGGCTGATCAGGTTGAACAGCAGCGCCGCCACGCCGACCACCGGGGCGTACTCGACCACGGTCTGCCAGTCCTTGACGAAGGCCAGCACGATCACCAGCACCAGGAACAGCGCGGAAATGATCTTCACCGGCTTCTCCATGGCCTGGGCGAAACCCGGCGCCAGCCTGCGGATCACCATGCCGATGGCCACCGGGCCGAGGACGATGGCGAACACCTGCACCACCTTGGCGAACTGCAGCGGAATGGCCTGGTCACCCTCCATGAAGTAGGCCAGCGACAGGTTGACGATGAATGGCATGGTGAGGATGGCGATCACCGAGTTGACCGCCGTGAGGGTCACGTTCAGCGCCACGTCGCCGTGGGCCAGGTGGCTGTAGAGGTTGGCCGAGGTGCCGCCGGGCGAGGCCGCCAGCAGCATCAGGCCGACCGCCAGCGCCGGCGCCAGGCCGAAGCCCTTGGCGATCAGGAAGCACAGGAACGGCAGCAGCAGGATCTGGCAGACGAGGCCGATCAGCACCGGCTTGGGAAATTTCACCACCCGGGCGAAGTCGGCCAGGGTCAGGGACAGGCCCAGCCCGAGCATGATGATGCCGAGGGCAATGGGGAGGAACGCGGTCAGCAAGGGCGAAGCGGTCATTATTCTTGTATCTCCGATTGAACCGCCCCGATTCTTGACGAGACGGTTAGGCGATGTAACTGGCCGATCGTGCCAAACATGAGGGTTTCTCGTTACAGAATGCAAAAAATTCGCCGGCAACCAGGGCCGGCGATGCCGTCTAGCCTTGCTCTGGGTCAAGACCGACGCCCCGCTGCTCGCCCAGCGTGTAATAAAAGAGAGCGAAGGAATCCCCGCATGAGCGAACAGACCAGTCCCCCCTCCTGGCATGCCCTCGCGGCCGAAGAGGTCCAGCGCGAACTGGCCACCGGCCCCGGCGGGCTCGATCCGGCGGAAGTCGACCAGCGCCTGCAGCAATACGGCCCCAACCGCCTGACCCCGCCCAAGCGGCGCGGCCCGCTGATGCGTCTGCTGCTGCAGTTCCACAACATCCTGCTGTACGTGATGATGGCCGCCGCCCTGGTCACCGCCCTGCTCGGCCACTGGGTCGACACCGGCGTGCTGCTGGCGGCGGTGCTGATCAACGCCATCATCGGCTTCATCCAGGAGGGCAAGGCCGAGGCCGCGCTGGACGCCATCCGCGCCATGCTCTCGCCCCACGCCACGGTGATCCGCGCCGGCAAGCGCCAGGAGATCGATGCCGGCGAGCTGGTGCCCGGCGACCTGGTGCTGCTCGCCTCCGGCGACCGCGTGCCGGCCGACCTGCGGCTGATCGCGGTGAAGGAGCTGCGGGTCGAGGAAGCCGCGCTCACCGGCGAATCCCTGCCGGTGGAGAAGGCCGTCGACGCGGTGGCGGAGGACGCGCCGCTGGGCGACCGCTACGGCATGGCCTACTCCGGCACCCTGGTGGTCTACGGCCAGGCCACCGGCGTGGTGGTCGGCACCGGCGTGGCCACCGAGCTGGGCCAGATCAACCGCATGCTCGCCGGTGTGCGCATGATGGCGACGCCGCTGCTGCGCCAGATCGACCGTTTCGGCCGCATGCTGGCCATCGCCATTCTCGCCATCGGCGCCCTCACCTTCGTCCTCGGCACCCTGTGGCGCGGCCATTCGCCGGAAGAGATGTTCATGATGGTGGTGGCCCTGGTCGCCTCGACGATTCCCGAGGGGCTGCCGGCGATCATGACCGTCACCCTCGCCCTCGGCGTGCAGCGCATGGCCCGGCGCCACGCCATCGTGCGCCGCCTGCCGGCGGTGGAGACCCTGGGTTCGGTGACGGTGATCTGCTCGGACAAGACCGGCACCCTGACCCGCAACGAGATGACCGTGCAGCGCGTGGTCTGCGCCGGCCACGTGTTCGATGTCGGCGGCGTCGGCTATGCGCCGGTCGGCGACCTCAGCGTCGACGGGCGCAAGGTCGAGGTCGGCCACTACCCCGCCCTCGAATGGGCGATCCGCGCTGGCGTGCTGTGCAACGACGCGCGTATGCGCGACGACGACGGCCTGTGGCAGGTCGAAGGCGACCCCACCGAGGGCGCGCTGCTGGTGCTCGGCAGCAAGTGCCGCCACGAGCACGACCCGATCTGCAGCGCCTGGCCGCGCCTGGACAGCATCCCCTTCGAGTCCCAGCACCGCTTCATGGCCACCCTGCACCGCGGCCTCGACGACGAGCGCTGGATACTGGTCAAGGGCGCGCCGGAGCGCATCCTCGAAATGTGCGACCGCCAGCTCGGCCACGGCAGCCTGGAGCAGCCGCTGGACGCCGACCACTGGCGACGCATGGCCACCGACACCGCCGCCCAGGGCCTGCGCCTGCTGGCCCTGGCGCGCAAGCCGGTTGGGCCGGACACCCTCAGCCTGGACTTCGACGACACTCAGGAGGGCTTCACCCTGCTGGCTCTGGTCGGCATCATCGACCCGCCGCGCGACGAGGCCATCGCCGCCATCGCCGACTGCCACCGGGCCGGCGTGCGGGTGAAGATGATCACCGGCGACCACGCCGAGACCGCCCGCGCCATCGGCGCGCAGCTGGCCATCGGCGTCGGCAAGCCGGCGGTGACCGGCGCCGAGGTGGCGATGATGGACGAGAGCGCGCTGCGCCGGGTCGCCATGGAGATCGACGTGTTCGCCCGCGCCAGCCCCGAGCACAAACTGCGCCTGGTGCAGGCGCTGCAGGACGACGGCCAGGTGGTGGCGATGACCGGCGACGGGGTCAACGACGCGCCGGCGCTCAAGCGCGCCGACGTCGGCGTCGCCATGGGCCTCAAGGGCACCGAGGCGGCCAAGGAGGCCTCGGACGTGGTGCTGGCCGACGACAACTTCGCCACCATCGTCCGCGCCGTGCGCGAGGGACGCGCGGTCTACGACAACCTGAAGAAGTTCATCCTGTTCATGCTGCCCACCAACGGCGGCGAGGCGCTGGTGGTGATCGCCGCGATCCTGCTCCAGCTCACCCTGCCGCTGAGCCCGGCCCAGGTGCTGTGGATCAACATGGTCACTTCCAGCACCCTGGGCCTGGCCCTGGCCTTCGAACCCGCCGAGGGCGACATCATGGGCCGCCGCCCTCGCCCGCCGGGCACGCCGCTGCTGTCGGGCTTCTTCGTCTGGCGCGTGCTGCTGGTGTCGGTGCTGATGATGTTCGGCGCCTTCGGCCTGTTCTACTGGGAGCTGCAGGCCGGCACCAGCGTGGAGCAGGCACGGACCATTGCGGTCAACGCGGTGGTGGTGTCGGAGATGTTCTACCTGATAAACAGCCGCTACATCCTGGCGCCGGCGCTCAACCGCCGCGGCCTGCTGGGCAACCCCTACGTGCTGATGGCGATCGCCGCGTGCATCCCGCTGCAGCTGGCCTTCACCTACTGGGGGCCGCTGCAGGCGGTGTTCGGCTCCACCGACCTGGCGGCCGGCGAGTGGCTGAAGATCGTGGCGGCCGGGCTGATGGTGTTCTGCGTCGCCGAGCTGGAGAAGTGGATCATCCGCCGCAGCGGGCTGGATCGGCGCCTGGGGTTGTCCTGAGTGCTATGCCAGCGAGGTGTGAAGGCAAGTTCTGTGGGAGCGGCCTTGGCCGCGAAGTTCGCGGCCAAGGCCGCTCCCACAAGAGCTTCGGCACTGACAAGCGTTTCAGCGCCGTAGGGCGGGTGAAACCCGCGCCGATTCTCGACTCAGATGGCCGTGGAACCGCCATCCACGGCCAGGCTGTGGCCGGTGGTGAAGGCGGCGGCGTCGCTGCACAGGTACAGCACCGCGGCGGCGATCTCCTCCGGCTTGCCGATGCGGCCGACCGGGTGCATGGCGGCGACGAACTCGGCCTTCTTCGGGTCGGCCTCGGCGGCGCGGCGGAACATGTCGGTGTCGATCACCGCCGGGCACACCGCGTTCACCCGGATCTTCTTCTTGGCGTACTCGATGGCGGCCGACTTGGTCAGACCGATCACCGCGTGCTTGGAGGCGGCGTAGATGCTCATCTTCGGCGCGGCGCCGAGGCCGGCGACCGAGGCGGTGTTGACGATGGCGCCGCCACTCTGGGCCAGCAGCAGCGGCAGCTGGTGCTTCATGCACAGCCACACGCCTTTGACGTTGACGCCCATGATGGCGTCGAACTCGGCCTCGCTGCCCTCGGCCAGCTTGCCCTTCTCGATCTCGATGCCGGCGTTGTTGAAGGCGTAGTCCAGGCGGCCGTAGGTGGCAACGACCTGCGCCATCAGCGCCTGCACCTCGGCGTCGCGGGTCACGTCGCAACGCACGAAGGTCGCTTCGCCACCAGCGTCGCGGATGGCCTGTACGGTGCCCTCGCCGCCCGTCGTGTCGACGTCGGAGACCACCACCTGCAGCCCTTCGGCGGCGAACGCCAGTGCCGTGGTACGGCCGATGCCAGCGGCGCCGCCGGTGACCAGGGCGACCTTGCCCGAGAACGTCATGCTCATGTCTGCATCCTCGCAGGGAGTTGGAAGTGGGCGAAGAGTCTAGCCAGCGCGGACCGCGGCGAGCAGCACTATCAGGGTGCGATGTGCCGGATCATCCAGAGGAATGATGGAGCGCCCCATGCTCCATCACGCTTCGGACGTAGCCCGGATGCAATCCGGGATGGCGTGGCGGCGCTTCAGCCCAGCTGGGCGACGATCTCGGCCAGCGCCCTGGCCGGGTCGGCGGCCTGGCTGATCGGGCGGCCGATCACCAGGTAGTCGGAGCCGGCCTGCAGGGCCTGGGCCGGGGTGAGGATGCGGCGCTGGTCGTCGACCGCGCTGCCGGCGGGGCGGATGCCTGGGGTCACCAGCTGCAGGCCCGGTTGGGCGATCTTCAGCGCCGGCGCCTCCTGGGCCGAGCAGACCAGGCCGTCCATGCCGGCGCGGGCGGCCAGGGCGGCCAGGCGCAGCACCTGCTCCTGCGGCTCCACGTCCAGGCCGATGCCGGCCAGGTCCTCGCGCTCCATGCTGGTCAGCACGGTCACGCCGATCAGCAGCGGCTTCGGGCCATTGAACCTGTCCAGCGTCTCGCGGCAGGCCGCCATCATGCGCAGGCCGCCGGAGCAGTGCACGTTGACCATCCACACACCCATCTCCGCCGCCGCCTTGACCGCCATGGCGGTGGTGTTGGGGATGTCGTGGAATTTCAGGTCGAGGAACACGTCGAAGCCGCGCTCGCGCAGGGTCGAGACGATTTCCGCGGCGCAGCTGGTGAACAGCTCCTTGCCCACCTTGACCCGGCACAGCTTCGGGTCGAGTTGGTCGGCCAGGGCCAGGGCCGCGTCACGGGAGGGGAAGTCGAGGGCAACGATGATCGGGGTCTGGCAGGACATGGCGGGCTCGCAGGAATCGAAAACCGCGGCATTGTAGCGGAAGCCGGGGGCCGCGGTCAGATCGTCGGCCGCTGGAAATGCGCGATGCAGGCGGTAGACTGGCGCCATTTTTCCCAGACCAGGCAGCAGTGATCCATGGCCCGTCTCCAGCTCGACTTCTCGCAGCAGCAGTTCCGCTACAGCACCCACATGACCGTGCGCAGCACCGACATCAACGCCAGCAACCACCTGGGCAACGACGCCATGATATCGATGATCTCCGAGGCCCGGGCACGCTTCCTGTTCGATTCCGGCATCCGCGAGACCGACAGCCAGCAGGGCATCATCGTCACCGACCTGGCCACCATGTACCGCGCCGAGTCCCACGCCCGCGACCAGCTGCTGTTCGAGGTCGGGGTGATGGACTTCAACCGCTACGGCGGCGACATCATCTTCCGCATCACCCGCCCGGCGGACGACACCCTGATCGCGCTGGCCAAGTCCGGCTTCGTGTTCTTCGACTACCGCCAGGGCAAGGTGATAGCGATGCCGGAGGCCTTCAGCGCCACCTTCCCCGAGGTCAACTGGCTGGACTGAGAACCTGCCTGCAATCGCCTGACTCGCGGCCAGGCTGTGTTGAAAGCGGCCTCAAAATGCTCATTTACACTTCGTAAACTGCGCTTTTTCGGCCACTTTTGCCTTGCCTGGCTCTAATTCAGGCGTTCGTAAGCAGGTTCTGCGGCGGTACGAACGCTCGGCGAACGCTGACCGGGGATAACGGGGCTCCGACATTCAGCGAGCCGACGCCATGCCCCGCACCACCCCTTCCCTTTCCGCCCTCGTCATCCTGTTCTGCGCACTGACGGCCCGGGCCGAGCCCTCCGCCGAGCACGGCCGCTATCTGGTCGAGGTGGCGGGCTGCAACGACTGCCACACCGCCGGCTATTCCATGGCGCCGGAGCAGGTGCCGCAAAGCGCCTGGCTGACCGGAGACAACCTCGGCTGGAGCGGCCCCTGGGGCACCACCTACCCGAGCAACCTGCGCCTGCTGCTGCCGAAGCTCAGCGAGGAGCAGTGGATACGCCTGGCGCGCGGCGCCAGCTACCGCCCGCCGATGCCCAACCGCGCCCTGCATCTGATGAGCGAAGACGACCTGCGCAGCATCCACCGCTTCGTCGTCCAGCTCGGCGAGGCCGGCCAGCCGGCGCCCGCCGCGCTGCCGCCGGGCCAGGAGCCGAACGGCCCGGTGGTGCGCTTCCCGGTGCCGCCAGCCCCCTGATCGCGCCCCGACTCGGTGCGCCTGCCGCACGGCACGCACCGTCTTGCACCAGGCGAACCACCCGAATACCTCCCAAGAGGCGATTTACCAGGGATTCGCGGCTTGGCCCGAGTCTTGCTCAAGCCCTGCCAAGGCATCCAATGGCGGTTGCCACCGATACGACAAAGGCGTCGCACCATCCCGCTCCGGCGGTCAGTGGTGCGGCGCCTTTTGCGTTTCAGCCCCAGTGCATGGGGCGGTGGGTAGGCCGCGATCCGGACGCCCGCCGGTCACTCTCTCAACTGTCTGTGGCTTCGGCCACGGGGCCCGGCGCCACAAGCGCCGGGCTCTCCCCTCGGCGGCGCGGTGGCGTGTCCACGACCACTTCGCCGCGCCGCCGGCGGGATTTTCACTCGATGACGAGGTGTTGGATGAATACGAGTTTCTGGAAGGCCGGCCACGCCCCGACGCTGTTCGCCGCGTTCCTCTATTTCGACCTGAGCTTCATGGTCTGGTACGTGCTCGGCCCGCTGGGCGTGCAGATCGCCAGCGACCTGGGCCTGACCACCCAGCAACGCGCCATGATGGTCGCCACGCCGATCCTGGCCGGCGCGGTGCTGCGTTTCCTGATGGGTCTGCTGGCCGACCGCACCTCGCCGAAGAGCGCCGGCCTGGTCGGCCAGGTGATCGTAATCGCCGCCCTGGCGGTGGCCTGGCAGCACGGCATCCACAACTACCAGCAGGCACTGCTGCTCGGCCTGTTCCTAGGCTTCGCCGGCGCCTCCTTCGCGGTGGCCCTACCGCTGGCCTCCCAGTGGTACCCGCCGCAGCACCAGGGCAAGGCCATGGGCATCGCCGGGGCCGGCAACTCCGGCACCGTGCTGGCCGCGCTGTTCGCCCCGGTGCTGGCCGCCAGCTTCGGCTGGAACAACGTGTTCGGCCTGGCGCTGATCCCGTTGGTGCTGACCCTGGTCATCTTCGCCGGCGTGGCCCGCAACGCGCCGACCCGCCCCGAGCCGAAGGCGCTGGGCGACTACCTCAAGGCCCTCGGCGACCGCGACAGCTGGTGGTTCATGTTCTTCTACAGCGTGACCTTCGGCGGCTTCCTCGGCCTGGCCAGCACCCTGCCCGGCTACTTCCACGACCAGTACGGCTTCGACCCGGTCAAGGCCGGATACTACACCGCCGCCTGCGTGTTCGCCGGCAGCCTGATGCGCCCGCTGGGCGGCGCCCTGGCCGACCGCATCGGCGGCATCCGCTCGCTGCTGGTGATGTACACCTGCGCCTCCGTGTGCATCGCCGCCGTCGGCTTCAACCTGCCCAGCGCCTACGCCGCCCTGGCCCTGTTCGTGCTCGCCATGCTCAGCCTGGGCGCCGGCAACGGCGCGGTATTCCAGCTGGTGCCCCAGCGCTTCCGCCGGGAGATCGGCGTGATGACCGGGCTGATCGGCATGGCCGGCGGCATCGGCGGCTTCTGCCTGACCGCCGGGCTCGGCGCCATCAAGCAGACCACCGGCGACTACCAGCTCGGCCTGTGGCTGTTCGCCAGCCTCGGCGTGCTGGCCTGGTTCGGCCTGCACGGCGTCAAGCTGCGCTGGCGCACCACCTGGGGCTCGGCCGCCGTCACCGCCGCCCGCGTGTAGCCCTTGCGGGCGCCGGGTTCGCCCGGCGCCCGCAAGGACGTTTGCGACAAAGGCGGAGCCGGCCGACGCTCATCGCACTGGTCAGGAAAGGCGGAGCGGCAACGCTCCGGAGCCACACCGGCCCCGCCTTTGTCCCAAACGCCCGCAGGGTGCGCCCTGCGCATCCGCCACCACAGAGAACCCGCATGGCCCTGCAACTGAGCTTCGGCGAAGCCACCGCCACCGGCCCCCGCGCGGAGAACCAGGACGCCATCCGCGTGGTTACCCCGGCGCCGGCCCTGGCGACCAGCAAGGGCTTCCTGTTCGCCCTGGCCGATGGCGTCAGCCAGTGCGCCGACGGCGGCCTGGCCGCCCGCGCCACCCTGCAGGCCCTGGCGCTGGACTACTACTCCACCCCCGAGACCTGGGCCGTGGCCCAGTCGCTGGATCGCCTGCTGGTCGCCCACAACCGCTGGCTGCAGGCCAACGGTGGCGGCCAGCCGTTGCTCACCACCCTCTCCGCCCTGGTCCTGCGCGGGCGGCGCTTCACCCTGGCCCACGTCGGCGACTGCCGCGCCTACCGCTGGCACGCCGGCGAACTGGAGCGCCTCAGCGAGGACCACGTGTGGGAGCAGCCGGGCATGCAGCACGTGCTCAAGCGCGCCCTGGGCCTGGACCAGCACCTGGTGGTGGATTACCTGGAGGGCGATCTGCGCGAGGGCGAGCGCTACCTGCTGGTCAGCGACGGCGTCTGGTCGGCCCTGGGCGACGCCGGCATCCGCCGCCTGCTGCTCGACGAGGACGACCCGGCCGCCGCCTGCCAGGCGCTGGTCGCCGCCGCCCACCTGGCCGGCAGCCAGGACAACGCCAGCGCCGTGCTGGTCCGGGTCGACGCCCTGCCGGAGAGCGGGCTGGCCGACACCCTGGCCCAGCTGCAGCAGTGGCCGCTGCCGCCCAAGCTGCGCGAGGGCCAGGACTTCGAGGGCTGGCAGGTCGAGCGCCTGCTGGCCGAGTCGCGCCAGTCGCTGGTTTACCGGGTGCGCGACACCCAGGCCCGGCGCTGGCTGCTCAAGACCCTGCCGCCCAGCCGTCACGACGAAGTCCAGGCCGGGCCGGCCCTACTGCAGGAGGAATGGTTCCTGCGCCGGGTGGCCGGCCGCCATTTCCCCGAGGCACACCCGCTGCCGCAGCGCCAGCACCTCTATTACGTGCAGCGCGAATACGCCGGCCAGACCCTGGCCGAGCACCTGCGCCTGTCCGGCCCGCTGGGCCTGCCGGAATGGCTCGACCTGGCCCCGCGCCTGCTCCGCGCCCTGGGCCTGCTGCACCGGCGCAACATCCTGCACCGCGACATCAAGCCGGAGAACCTGCTGTGGTGCGACGACGGCGAACTGCGCCTGCTCGACTTCGGCCTGGCCTACTGCCCCGGCCTGTCCCGCGACGAGCAGCACGCCCTGCCCGGCACGCCCAGCTACATCGCCCCCGAGTCCTTCGCCGGCGCCTCCCCGGACCACCGCCAGGACCTCTACGCCGCCGGCGTCACCCTCTACCGGCTGCTCACCGGCCACTACCCCTACGGCGAGATCGAGGCCTTCCAGCACCCGCGCTTCGGCAAGCCCGCCGCACCCAGCCGCTACCGCCCGGACCTGCCGGCCTGGCTCGACGACGGCCTGCTGCGCGCCGTGGCCGCCAGCCCGGGCGAGCGTTTCGAGACGGCCGAGGAATGGCTGCTGGCCCTGGAACAGGGCGAGCGCCAGGCGCTCGGCGTGCGTCCGCGGCCGCTGCTGGAGCGCGAACCGCTGAAGGTCTGGCGTGGGGTGGCGTTGCTGTCCCTGCTGGTCAACCTGA